>JAGAYQ010000069.1 GCA_017940445.1 Pyramidobacter sp.
CATCCGCCAGATCGTCGACGTGCGCAACGAGTACAACGCCGCGGTGATCCTCGTCACGCACAACCTCGGCGTGGCCTCGTACATGTCGAACAAGATCATCGTCATGAAAGGCGGCCGCGTCGTCGAAAGCGGCCCGCGCGAACAGGTGCTGTTCCATCCGCAGGACGAATACACAAAGACCCTGCTGGATTCAGTGCCCGTGATCGGAGGCGAACCCTACTATGAGCGAATCGGCGAATAACGCTCCCGTCGTGCTCGACATCCGCGGCCTGACGAAGAAGTTCCCGCTCGAAGACGGACGCTTCCTTACCGCCTGCGACAACATATCCCTGCGCGTGTACAAAGGCCAGACCCTCGGCATCATCGGCGAAAGCGGCTGCGGCAAAAGCACCCTCGTGCGCACCATTTTGCAGCTGCATCCTGCCACCTCGGGCGAAGTCATTTACAACGGCGAAAACCTGCTCGAGGCGACGGGCGAAAAGCGCCGCCAGAACCGCCGCCGCATCCAGATGGTGTTTCAGGACCCCACGGCCGCGTTCAACCCCAAGATGAAGATCAAAGACATCCTCTGCGAGCCGCTGCGCAACTTCGGCCTGATCAAATCACGCGACGTTGACGCCAAAGCGGCGGAATTGCTGCGCATGGTCGAACTGCCCGAGGACTTTAAAGACCGCTACCCGCACAGCATGTCCGGAGGTCAGCGGCAGCGCGTCGGCATTGCCCGCGCCCTGGCCCTGGAGCCGGAAGTGATCGTCTGTGACGAGGCGACAAGCGCCTTGGACGTGTCTGTGCAGAAGACGGTGTGCGAACTGCTGATCAAACTTCAGCGCGAGAAGAACATCGCCTACATGTTCATCTGCCACGACCTGGGCCTCGTCGACCTGATGTGCAAACAGGTGGCCGTGATGTACCTGGGCAACGTGGTGGAGCTGATCGAAGGCCGGCGCATTTCCGAAGCCTGCCGGCACCCGTACACGCGCGCGCTGCTCAAAGTGGTGTTCAAGATCGACTTTGCCCGCGGCGAGAAGATCGAGCCCCTTGCCGGCGAGATCCCCAGCCCCGTCGAACTGCCCCCCGGCTGCCCGTTCCAGACCCGCTGCCCCCAGTGCATGGACGTCTGCCGCCGGCAAAAGCCCGCCCTGCGCGAGGTGGAGCCGGGGTGCCATGTGGCGTGTCATTTGTACAGCTAAATCAGCAACGCGCTCGTAAGCGCGGCAACAAAACATCATCACCAAACACAAAACCGGGAACCGCCTGCCGAAAAAAATCGGCGGGCGGTTCCCGGTTTTTGTTTGACGAATAGGTTATGCTTTTTCGGGCGCGAAGGTGCGCGCGATCTTTGCGATGGTGTCTTTGTCGAGGACGTTGTCGGGCTGGGCGCGGTACCAGCGTTTCAGCTCGGCGAAGCCGATGGTGTTGGCGCCGCCTTCGAGGCTGAAGCGGGGGGAGGGGTTGAACGGGTCGGCGAAGACGACGAGGGGCTCAACGCCGGCGCTGATGCCCTGTTCAGCCAGCTTGGCTGTGGCGGCCTCGGCGGCAAAGCTGGCCTGGGCGAAGGGGTTGGAAATGAAGCGCTCTTCCTTGGCGTCGCCGGCTCGCCACTGCCGGGCGCGCAGGCTGCCGGAGATGCGGTAGCCCCAGCCGATGCAGCGCACGGCAAACGCGCCGCACGGGCTGATGAAAAAGGCATCGGCATAGCCTTCGCTTTTAGGCAGGACGCTGCCGGGAAGGAGCACGCCGGCACGTCCGCCGAGTCGGCGCAGCTTTTTGCCGACACGGAGCGTCGCGGATTCGTCATTGCGGCGCTTGCCCATGCGCTTGGTGGCCAAAACGAGCAGGGCCACGCCGCCGGCGAGGCAGAGGGCGAAGACGGTGTAGTCGAGTGCGGTGTGCAGTTTCCAGAGCTGAAGATGAAAGCCGAAAAAGTTGAATTCCATTGCAGCAGCGACCTCTTTCGTTATCAGAATATGTGCGGTTGTGTGAATACGTGATATTTTAGCATAAGAAACGCGAAAAGAAGAAATATTTTTCCGGTTGTACTTATTTAAATGGATATGCTATAATTTAAGAAAGTGAGACCTTCCTGGGAGGGTCGCACGGGTGCGGAAGGCTGGGGAGAGCTTTTTGCACAGCGTCACAAATTTTAATCACTGTTGAGGGGAGCTGTATCTTTATGAGTGACAACACTGTTACGAAAAAGACGTTGGGCGGCCGCTGTCTTGACGCGATCGAGCGCGTGGGCAATAAACTTCCGCCTCCTGCCATCCTGTTCTGCTGGCTGTTCGTCATCGTCGCTGTGATCGGCGCCATCTTCACCTGGACCGATTTCTCGATGATCAACCCTGCCATCAAGGACCCCGCCAAGGCAGTCGTCAAGTCGCAGAACCTGTTCTCCGAAGCTGGCATCAACTGGCTGCTGAACAACCTGGTCAAGAACTTCACGGGATTTGCGCCCATGGGCCTTGTCGTTACGATGACGCTGGCCATCGGTATGTGCGAGGAAGCCGGTCTGCTTAAGGCCCTGCTTGCCAAGTGCATGCGCAACGTTCCTCCCACGCTGGTCCCGTTCGTCGTCGCCTTCCTCGGCACCTGCGGCAATATCGCCTCTGATACGGCGATGATCGTCATTCCTCCCATGGCGGCTATCGCGTACATCGGCGTCGGCAAGAACCCCATCGTCGGTATGATCAACGGCTACGCCGGCGCTCAGGCCGGTTTCTCGGCCAACCTGATGATCGCGGGCACCGACTCGCTGCTTCAGGGCCTGACCAACCTGGCTATCAAGGGCTTCATCCCCGACAGCACCTTCACGGTCGAAGTCACCTGCAACTGGTTCTTCATGATGGCCTCCACGTTCCTCTGCGCCATCGTCATCGGCGGCGTCTGCACCTGGGTCGTCGAGCCCCGCTTCGGCAAGTACGAGGGCAGCACTGACGACAAGATCGAGGCGCTTACGCCCGAGCAGAGCCGCGGTCTGCGCAACGCCGGCCTTGTCGCTCTTGCTTACATCGCTCTGCTGGTCGTCGGCTTCTTCTGGGGCCCGCTGGCCAAGGTCAACCCCGACGGCTCGCGCGTGTTCGTCGGCTCGCTGATGCTCAAGGGCCTGATTCCGCTTCTGTTCTTCTTCTTCGCTCTGTGCGGCATCACCTACGGCTACACGGCCGGCTCGATCAAGAGCTCGTCTGACCTGAACAAGGGCATGGTCCATCAGGCCAAGGGCATGGGCGCGTACATCGTGTTCTGCTTCTTCGCCGGTCAGTTCAACATGCTGTTCAACTGGACGAAGCTGGGCACCATGCTTGCCATCGGCGGCGCCGACTTCCTCAAGGGCATCGGCTTCACCGGCATCCCCATGTGCGTGGCGTTCATCCTTCTGTCGATGGTCGTCAACCTGTTCGTGTCGTCCGGCTCGGCCAAGTGGGCTATCTTCGCTCCCATCTTCGTGCCTATGTTCATGCTGCTCGGCTATCACCCCGGCTTCACTCAGCTGCTCTACCGCCTTGGCGACTCGCCCACCAACGCCTTCACGCCTATGAGCCCCTACATCTGGATGGTCCTCAGCGTCGCGCAGGCGAAGTATGACGAGAACCTCAAGATCGGTACGCTGATCTCCGCTCTGGTGCCTGTTGCGTTCTGGCTTCAGATCATCTGGATCATCTTCTTCATCGTCTGGGATTACTTCGGTCTGCCCATCGGACCTGGCGTCACCTCCGCCATCCCCGCCGAACTGGCTGCGCTGCTTCACTAAACACTTGCATGTAAAAAAACGAGCTGTCCGCTTTTGGCGGGCAGCTCGTTTTTTCAATACGTGAATCACGTTTATTTATTCATATTTTGAATAAAGGCGGGCATCGTCGAATCTAGTGTAAAAATATCGTGCATACCAAAAAAGGTTTATTGATTTTGAGGCAGAGCAGTTAGGTTTTTCATCGAAATGATGATATTTTACAGATGATTCAGTTATTTTGGCTGAAAGAAAAACGGTCAGATTTTTTTACTAAGATTTAGAATTTATCTGAAAAGCGGTTTTTCTTTATTGCATATTGGTCATGTGACGTGTTAATATAAGCCCTAAGAAGAAGGGTTGTTATTAAAAAGTCTTTTTCAGGGTTGCTAAAGCGGTGTTCATCCAGTAAATGTCTGATTTCGCATTGATGCGCACAGCGGCCGATAGTGAAAAATGAATTTTTATCTTCGCCGCGAAAAGATAAATGCGCTCAAAATGCAAAATACATGATAGAATAAACGGGCTAAGGCCGCTCGGCCGGCACCGGAGGGATTTTATATCGAGGAGATTTCGGTTTGCCATGAATTCATTCCCAAAAAAGCCCGCTCTGGGGCTCTCGCAAAAACTGATCCTCGGCGGCATGTTCCTCGTTCTGCTCACGTTAGGGCTGACGATGCTTGTCGTCATTCGCCTCAATATCCGGCTTCAGGAGCGCCGTGTCGAGGAAACGCTTCACAATCTTGGCGAGATGGTCGCTGTCAATCCGCTGGTTATCCAGGCGTGCCGCGAAGGCCGAGGCAGCGGCGATTTGATCCACTACCTCGATCATCTTGTGACGGGCATCAGTGATCTTGACGTGGTCACGCTTGCTGATATGCACTCACGCCGTCTCTATCACGTTGACAAACTCCAGGTGGGCGAGGCGTTTGTGGGCGGCGACGAGGGGAACGCGCTGAAAGGCCGTCA
>JAGAYQ010000070.1 GCA_017940445.1 Pyramidobacter sp.
CAGCCAAGGACGGCTGTCTGCCGTGCAGAAGCAGATCGACGCCAGCGCTGCCGCCCCAGCCGTGCTGGACATGCTGGTCAAAGACCGGGCTTCGCTGCAGGCAGGCATTGACGACAGTCTTGCCTACTCAGCGCTCGTGTTCAGCACCAGAGCCCAGGAACGCGCCCTCATCGCCGAGCTTCAGGACAGGTATCAGACCGTTCCTCTGAAAGAAAAGCTGCGCGCCTGGTGGCAGACGCAGGGCGAGCGGCTGCTCAACACCGAACTGTGGCAAAGCGGCGGCTACGCCGTGCGCTTGCGCGAATTCCTGCTCGCGCTCGCCCTCATCGTGCTGGGCAACTGGGGCACACGGCGCGCGTTCGCCATGCTGCTGTGGGTGCTGAGCCTGCGGTTCAACATCGACGAGACGAGCCGGAAGTCACTGACACGTCTTTTCTCGTACCTGGCCGGCCTGATCATCTTTCTGGCTGCATTGCACATCGTCGGCATCCCGCTGACCGCCTTCGCCTTCCTCGGCGGCGCCATCGCCATCGGCATCGGCTTTGGCACGCAGAACCTGTTCAAAAACCTGGTCAGCGGCATCCTGCTGACGCTCAAGCGCCCGTTCCGCCTCGGCAACGTCATCGAAGTGGGCGACGTCCTCGGCTCCGTGTCCGACATCGGCGTCAGCGCTACGATCATCCGCACCTTTGACGGAAGAGACGTCATCATCCCCAACAGCGATCTGCTCGAAAAACAGCTGGTCAACTGGAGCCTTTCCGATCACCTGCTCCGCAGCAAGATCGAAGTGGGCGTGGAATACGGCACCTCGCCCAGACGACTGCGTGAAGTGCTTCTGGCCGTTCTCGACGCCAATAGGGACGTACTCAAATTCCCCGCGCCGAGCGTGCGCCTGACCGGATACGGCGAAAGCGAGCTCGAGTTCGTCGTCACGTTCTGGGTCGACCAGCGTCAGGCCAGCGCCTACGGCGTAGCCTGTCAGCTGCGCGAAGACTTCCTCTACGCTCTGGACGACGCCGGCATCGAAATGGCCTATCCGCATATGGACGTGAACCTGCTCAAGCCCCAGACGCCTTCCGAGCCCGGCGTTCACAGCGATCCAGCAATGCCTGTGTAGCGTTTGCAGCACTGTAAAACGATCCACACAAAAAAGGAGCTTCACCGCATTTTCCGCGATGAAGCTCCTTTTTGTAACTGTGTTCGGTGATCGTTTTCTACCGCCGCGCCAGAAGCGCCTTGCGGAGCATGTCGATGGGGATGACGAGGAAGGCCAGCACGAAGCAGACGCCCCACGAAGCGGGCGTAAGCGGTTCGACGCTCAGAGGCGCGCCGCCGAAGGTGACGAAGATGAACTGCATCGCCAGGATGGCCAGCATGACGAGAATGAAGTTGACGTTGCGTCCCAGTCCCTCAAAGGGATTGATGTGCGAGGTGCGGGCATTGAAGCCGTTGAAGGTGATCGACATCATGAACGTGGCAAACAGCGCCGACTTTAAGTAGGTCGAGTCAACATCGCCGAACAAGGCGCGCACAGGCGGCACGAAGAGGATGGCGAGGCAGACAAAAGTGATATAGAGCGCACCGAGCAGGATCTGCGAGAACATCTCCCTGCTGACGATGCTCTCGTTGCGGGGGATGGGCTTCTCGCGCATGTACTCGCGCAGGGCCGGCTCGCTGCCGAAGGCGATGGCGGCCAGCGTATCCATGGCCAGGTTGACGAGCAGCAGCTGGATGACGGTCATCACCACGTTCTCGCCCATCAGCGGGCCGAGGAAGCAGATGAGCACGGCAGCGACGTTGACGGTGAGCTGGAAGATGAGGAACTTGCGGATGCTCTTGAACATCGTGCGGCCGTAGAGGATGGCTTTTTCGATCGAGAGGAAGTTGTCGTCGAGGATGGTGATGTCGCCGGCTTCCTTGGCAACTTCGGTGCCGCTGCCCATCGCAAAGCCGACGTCGGCCTTTTTCAGCGCGGGCGAGTCGTTGACGCCGTCACCGGTCATGCCGACGACAAGGTCAAGCTCCTGCGCCAGGCGCACAAGGCGGCTCTTGTCGGCGGGCAGGGCGCGGCTGACGACGCGCAGACGCGGAAGGATGGCCTTGATCTCGTCGTCGCTCATAGCGGCCAGTTCCGCGGACTGAAGGGTAAGGTCATCATCACTGACGATCAGTCCTGCTTCTTTGGCGATGGCAACGGCCGTTTCCTTACGGTCGCCGGTGACCATCACGACCTGGATGCCCGCGTCGCGGACTTCACGAATAGCGTCCACGGCCTCTTTGCGCACGTTGTCGCGGATGCTGATCACGCAGATCAGCGTCAGGTCGCCGTCCACGCTGCCGCGGGTCATTGCCACAGCGAGCAGACGCATGGAGCGAGCAGCCTGAGCGTCCATGTAGCCGGTGATCTCGTCCTTCGAGGGCATCGGCACAGCATTTCCGTTTTCGTCAAGGCACGTTGTGCAGCGGGCGATGATCTTCTCGGGCGCGCCTTTGATGTAGGTCACTTCAGCCCCGTCACGCGAGATCGTGACGCTGGAGAACTTTTTGAACGAGTCGAACGCATCAAAGCGGCGCACGTCACGCTTCGTCAGCGCCGTCACAGCGTTGCTGCCGGCGAGGAAGGACATCAGGGCACGGTCGGTGCTGTTGCCGCCGACGACGGCTCCGTCGCTACTGAGGTTGGAGCTGTTGTTGACGCCTGTGCCGGCCACGAAATGCGGCAGCAGCGGCGCCGGCAGGTCGCTCAGCGATGAATAGCTCTGCATCCCGCCGGTGACGATCTCAACGACAGAAAGGCGGCCTTCGGTGATCGTGCCCGTCTTGTCGCTGAACAGAAGGCTCAGGCTGCCGGCCGTCTCCAGACCGTTGATCTTGTGAACGAGCACGTTGTCCTTCGCCATCTTCAGACTCTGGAACGAGACGAGGATCGAGGTGAGCATGGGCAGACCTTCGGGCACAGCACAGACGATGATCGTCACGGCAACAGTAACAGCATCGAGCAGCAGCCTCACCCAGCCGTAGGCATTTGCAGGCAGCGTGCCGGTGAAGAAGGTCCGCGCCAGGATGCCGGCAATGATGCAGAGCGCGCCGATGTAGCCGAAGCGCGAGATCTGTCCGGCCAGCGCGGCCAGATTGACCTGAAGCGGTGTCGCGCGCGTCTCCTCCTGCACTTCGAGGGCCAGGCGCCCGAACAGCGTGCGGTCACCGACTACCTTCGTTTCCATATAGGCCTCGCCGCCGCACACGACCGTGCCGCGATAGGCGTAACTCTTGTTGAGCAGATCGTTTGTATCGTACGACTCGCACGCTTCGCAGGGGCGCTTTTCTGCCTCCTCCGTCTCGCCGTTCAGCGCGGCCTGATCGACGCGAATATTGCCGCTGACGATCTCGCCGTCGGCGCAGATGCGGTCGCCCGCCTGCAAAAAGACGATGTCGCCGGTGACGACCTCAGAGGCATGGATGGACTCCAGACGGCCCTCGCGGATGACCTTTGCCGTTTCTTTCGCTTCTTCCTCAGCCTTCAGAGCCGAGGCCTTGCCCTCCTGCTTGCACTCGCTGACCGACGCCACGCCGTTGGCGATGAGGATCGCGACGAGGATCCCGACCGGCTCGAACCACTCCGCCTGCCCCAGAGAGAACAGGATGACCTGGACGACGAGCGCCACGAGCAGGATCATGATCATCGGCTCTTTAAAACCCTCAAGGACCTTTTTCCACAGCGGCTCGGGGGGGATATGCGTCAGTGCGTTGCTCCCGTACTGGGCGCGGCTCTGCTCAACTTGCTGCGCCGTTAAACCTTTCAATTCCGTCACTGTACTATCTCCTTTTGCGCTCCTGAAACTCTCCTGCCGATGCGGCGAAGGCTCGAATGATTCTTAAATATCGGAACGCTTTCTCAAATTTAACC
>JAGAYQ010000071.1 GCA_017940445.1 Pyramidobacter sp.
CAAGAAGGCCCTTGAAGAGGACGACGGCCTGACCGTCAAAGACCTCGAGGACGCCAAGAAGGGCGCGTAAGGATTATTCGTTTCAGTAAAAGCAGTAAAAACGCCGCCGGTTCCCTAGCGTGGGAGCCGGCGGCGTTTTCGTTTGAGAAAACAGGATATTTTTTAAATTTTCGATGGACTTGCAGGCGATATGTCAGCATAAAATAAACTATTTATAAGCGATGTGCATAACGCAAGCGACATTTATCTGATACAATGAGCGTGTCTCTCTCGAAGAGACGGACACGTTTTTCGCTTCACCCGGAAGGTATCGCAGGGGATTTTCCGGCGCTGTATTAAGGGCGTTTCCCGCTTTTATGCGGGAAACATGGCATCATGAGAGAAGAAAAACGGAGGTTTTTTCACATGAAAATGAACAAGGCCCTTCTGGCCGCCGGCCTCGTCCTGGCCGCTTCGTTCACGGCGTTTGCCGCCGAGGCTCCCAAGGCCGATGCACCTAAGGTCAAGGCCAACAGCATGGGCAGCACGATCTACTTTGAAGAGACCAAGAAGGACGACACGTTCGCCTGGGCTCCTTCTTCGTCCGCTCCTATGAACCGCGTGCCCTTCACCACCCGCTACGCGCAGCGCGGCCGCTATGTCGTCATCGGCGACAACCAGTATTCTGCGGCTGCCGGTTTCAAGATCCTTGACCGCGGCGGCAACGCGTTCGACGCGGCCGTCGGCATGGCTGCCGTCATGAGCATGACCTATCCGACGATGAACGACTTCTTCGGCGGCGACGCGATGATCATCATCTACGATGCCAAGGCCAAGAAGGTCGTCACCTACAACGGTTCCGGCTGGGCCCCCAAGAAGGCCACGATCGACGCCTACATCGACAAGGGCGGCATCCCCGAGAACGGCATCCTTTCCGTCGAGATCCCCGGATCGTTCGCCGGCTGGATGCAGCTGCTCCGCGACCACGGCAGCATGAAGCTGAAGGACATCTTCGAGCCCGCTATCGACCTTGCTGAGAACGGACATACCTTCTCGCAGATCATGGCCAACCTGGGCAAGAACTTCTACAAGCACATGAACGAGCCCGCCAAGGCCGTGTACGGCAAGGACGGCGCTCTCGCCAAGTTCGGCGACATCATCACCAACCCCGACTATGCCAAGCTGCTCCGCACGCTGGGCGACATGGACTATCAGGCCGCTGAGGACTACATCTACCGCGGACCGGTCGCCGACGCGATCGTCAAGATGAGCCACGAGCTGGGCGGCTTCATCGAGAAGGAAGACCTTGCCGAGTTCAAGGCCGAGGTCGTCGACTCGCACAAGACCAACTTCCACGGCGTTGACGTCTACGTCTGCCCGCCCAACAGCCAGGGCTGGACGTTGCTTGAGGCTCTCAACCTGCTTGAGCCCCTTGATCTGAAGGCCATGGGCTACAACAGCGCTGCCTACATCGACGCTCTGACCCAGTGCCTCAACCTCGCTCTCGAGGACCGCAACCACCACATGGCCGACGAGCGTTTCCACAAGAACCCCGTTGCCATGATCGAGAAGAAATACGCCGCCGACCGCGCCAAGGACCTGCACCTGGGCAAGGCCATGACCGGCGACCTCGTGACCGGCAACCCCGATCAGCCTGAGAAGTACGGCGACGTGTACTACGGCCGCCAGGGCGATACCACCTTCATGGCCACCGCCGACGCTGAGGGCAACATCGTCGCCTGCGTCACCAGCCAGTGCGGCGCTTACGGCAGCTGCCTGATGGTGCCCGGCTACGGCTTCATCCTCAACAACCGTATGCCTTACTTCTTCCTTGACACCGCTTACGCCAACTACCTTGAGCCCCGCAAGCGCACCGTCCAGACGATCACGCCTTCGATCGCCCTCAAGGACGGCGAGCCTTACCTGGCCTTCGGCACCCCCGGCGCCGACGTCCAGGAGCAGGCCAAGCTCCAGGTCTTCCTGAACTACATGCTGTGGGGCATGGATCCCCAGCAGGCTGTCGAAGCGCCTCGCTTCCAGAGCCGCCACCCCATGGGCATCAAGAGCCACGCTTCGTATCCCGCCACCATCCAGGTGGAAGGCCGCGTGCCTGAGGCCGTCCGCAAGGAGCTGGCTGAGAAGTACGGCTACACCGTCCAGACCAAGACCGACTGGGAGTACATCGCTCTGATGGGCGCCATCGGCTTTGATCACAAGAACAACCGCAAGATCGCCGGCGCTGATCCTCGTGCTGACGCCGTTGCTATCGGCTGGTAAAAAACGCATCCATCCTGGCGGGAGCATTCACGCTCCCGCCGGGTCGCACCGCCCGAACATCCCCTGCGATCCGAATTTTTCGACGCGCCATGCGCGCAAAAATTGTAGAAATCACCAATATCTCTTGTGTCGCTTTTGGGCGACAAACTGCTATAATGTGACCGGTCCGAAAAATCGGTCCGGTCATATCACATTCGATTGAAGGAGTGTTGCATCATGAAAAAGTTTGCATTTGCCGCGCTTCTTGCCGCGCTGTGCCTGAGCGCCGCGGCGGCGTTTGCCGAGAATCCCGCTGTGCCCAACGTGGGCGCTCCCGCGCTGATCACCGCCCTTGGCCAGAGCCAGGACGCCAACTTCGTCAACCTGCTTGCCAAGCGCAAGAAGCTGGATACCGTCTATGACCTGCACGTGTTCAACAAGGACGTCGACTGGAGCAAGTACAAGAGCCTGTTCATCGTCCTCGGCGGCAGCGGCAAGGGCCTCGGCGCCGCGGGCCTTGACATGCCCAGCGAGATCGCCCGCAGCAACGAGCTGATCGCGGGCGCCAAGGCGGCCGGCGTCAAAGTCGTGGCCTTCCACATCGGCGGCGAAGACCGCCGCGGCCCCAACAGCGAGCCCTTCCTGCCCTACACCGGCGAGTCTGACTTCGCCGTGGTCCGCACCGACGGCAACGCCGACGGCTACTTCACCAAGCTCTGCACCGAGAAGAACGTGCCCCTCTACCTGATCGAGAAGACCAGCGAGCTGCAGAAGATCCTGCCCGAGCTGCTCAAGTAGTGAGCAATTGATAATTAGTAATTAGTAACTCATTCTTCGCAGCGTAAAAGTAGTAGCAAAATCTTATCCCAACTGAAATAAAGACACATAAAAAGCGAGCATGAACACTCAAGACAGGATAAAATAATGTCACCACAACATAATCACCTGGAGGTTCATGCTCATGAAAACTTTATCATGTTTCCGCTCCTTTGAAAAGGATATTTCTCAGGATCATATCGGGGAGATGACTATACGTTTTCAAAAGACATTTGCTCTCCATCGCGCACTGAAGATTGCTCATGCAAACAAAGAGCAGGGCATCCCTGTTCTGCGCGTCTTCTCCTATCTTTTTGCTCTTGCTTTCAGGAATCACAGTTTGTATCGGGCAGTACAGTTCGAT
Organism: Pyramidobacter sp.; assembly: GCA_017940445.1. Lineage (GTDB taxonomy): Bacteria > Synergistota > Synergistia > Synergistales > Dethiosulfovibrionaceae > Pyramidobacter. Next base: position 3,416 of record JAGAYQ010000071.1, read on the forward strand.
GAGTCGGAGGGCGGCTTCGGAAAAGATGTCTGTCACCGTTTTTTGAAGTCGCCTACGACGGACTGGCAGCTTTTCCTGAACGTTCTTTCCTGCAGGGTCATGCGCTGGCTTTCTGCGTTGACTTCTGACGAACGAAAGGAAACGTTCATCATCGACGACACGTCTTACAAACGGAACCGTGCCCGCCGGGTCGAACTTATCGCCCGTCAGTACGATCATTGCCTGCACGAGTATTATCTGGGATTTCGCTGTCTGTGTCTTGCCTGGTCTGACGGCAACACGACGATTCCTGTGGATTACGCACTCTTATCATCCGAGAAACAGCGCGGTGCTCTGGAAGCCTCCCGGCTTGACAGGCGTTCCCGCAAATTTCGTGTGCGGTCAGAAGCGGTGATGAAAGCAACAACGGTTGTACTGCGTTTACTGAAGCGGGCTGTAAAGGCTGGCTTCAAAACGCAATACGTCATGTTCGACAGTTGGTTCACGTGTCCTTCTCTGCTTTCCGAACTGACGAAACTGGGGCTGAAGACGATCGGCATGGTGAAGCAGGGAGAGAAAATGCTGTACAGCTTCAACGGACAACTCGTACCGATCAAGACGATCTACGCTCAGAACTGCAAGCGCAGAGGCCGCAGCAAGTACTTGCTCTCCGTCGAAACGACGCTCTGCAAGAAGGGCACGAAAAACGAAGAGTCTCTGTCGATCCCTGTCAAACTGGTATTTGTCCGTAATACAGAAGCGAAAGCGCGGAAAGCGAAGAACTATTTCGTCCTGCTCAGCACCGATACAACGCTTTCAGAAGAAGAGATCATTCAGCTTTATCAAAGACGCTGGAGCATTGAGGTGTTCTTCCAGGTCTGCAAGACGTATCTGCGCTTTGCGAAAGAAAGTC
>JAGAYQ010000008.1 GCA_017940445.1 Pyramidobacter sp.
CGCTTTTCAGCGGCGTCAAAAAGGCTTACAATACAGCGCAGACATCTTTTGACAGGAGTGTTGCACCATGGAATTCTCTGTGATCGCCGCCATGCTCGCTTCGACCGTGGCGGGCGGCGTGGTCGCCAGCGTGTGCGGCTTCGGCTTCGGAGTCGTCGTCATGGCGATCTGGCCGTACTTTCTGCCCTACGCGCAGAGCGTGGCCGTGTCGGCCCTGTGCGGCGTCAGCACCGCGGTGATGATCGCAATTCCGCACTGGAAGCACATCAACTTTAAAACGCTTTTGCCCTGCGCGCTGAGCGGGCTGATCGCCTCCGCGCTGTCAGTGCACTTTTCAGCCGGCGCGGCCGACAAGCTGATGATCCACGCCCTCGGCTGGGTACTGATCGCCGTGAGCATCTACAACGTCTTCCTCGGCGGCAAGATCAGGATCAAAGCGACGCCGCGCAACGGCGTGATCGCCGGTCTCATCGGCGGCACCGGCGCCGGCCTGTTCTCCGTCGGCGGGCCGCCCGTGGCTATCTACATGCTCGCTTCGGCCCATGACAATCAGGAATACCGCGCCACGCTGAACGCGCATTTCTGCTTCACTTCCGGCGTCGCTACGATCGCGCGCGCCGCCAACGGCATCATCACGCCGACGACGCTCAAGCTGTGGCTGATGGTGCTGGCCGCACTGGCGCTGGGACTGTTCCTCGGCAACAAGATCTTCAACCGCCTCGACGCGAAGAAGCTGCGCATGGCCGTCTACGGCTATCTGCTCATCTCCGGCCTGACGATGATCCTCAAATAACAGGAGGGCTGCCCGCATGACACATGACTTTGGAAAAACGCTGATGATGATCGGCCTCGCGCTCGTCGTCGCCGGAGCGGTCATCCACTTCGGAGGCAAGTTCCTCGCCCTGGGACGCCTGCCGGGCGACTTCTCGTGGCACGGAAAGGGCTGGTCCGTCCACTTCCCGCTCGCCAGCTCGATCGTTATCAGCATCGTGCTGACCGTTCTGGCCAACCTGTTTTTCCGCCGCTAAAAGGAGAAATACTCATGAGCATCACGCAGAGACTGACACAGCTTTCCAGTAGCAGCGGGTGAGCTGCCAAGATAGGTCCGGAGGACCTTGCCAAAGTCCTGAGCAGTCTGCCCCATCCGCACGACGACCGCATCCTCACCGACTGGGAAGGCGGCGAGGACGCCGCGCTGTGGAAGATCGACGACCGGCGCGTCGGCATCCTCACCGTCGATTTCATCACGCCCGTCGTCGACGATCCGTTCGTGTGGGGCCAGGTAGCCGCCGCCAACTCGATCAGCGACGTGTTTGCCATGGGCGGCTCGCCGCTGGTGGCACTGAACGTCGTCGCCTTTCCGCTCAACTGCCTGCCGCTTGATATGCTGAAGCGCCTCATGGAAGGCGGCGCCAGCAAAGTAAGCGAAAGCGGCGCCTTCCTGATGGGCGGACACAGCGTTGAAGACAAGGAGCCCAAATACGGCCTCTGCGTCTTCGGCGAGGTGGAACGCACGCACATGTGGCGCACGACGGGTGCGCGGCCCGGCGACGTGCTCGTGCTGACCAAGCCGCTCGGGACCGGCATCGCTGCCACAGGCGTCAAAGCCGAAATGGCCGACGCCGCCCTCGCCGACGCGGCCGTGAAATGGATGACGAAACTGAACGATCTGCCCCGCTTCATGAACGCAGAGCTGAGAGCTCAGGTCCGCGCCGCCACCGACGTAACAGGCTTCGGCTTCGCCGGTCACGCCCTCGACATGCTCAGCGCGCACACCATCGATCTGGAACTCGACACCGCCGCGCTGCCCACGCTGCCCGGTGCCGCCGACCTCGCCGCGATGGGGCTGCTGCCCGCAGGCGCCTACCGCAACGAAAAACTCTACGCGCCGCAGATGGACAGCCTGGAGAAAATCCCGCAGGAAACGCGCGACTTCCTTTTCGATCCCCAGACCTCAGGCGGCCTCCTCCTCGCCGCCCCGCCCGACGCAGGGGCCGAAATCGTGAAGATCGCCCGAGCCCAAGGCTTTGACCAAGCCCGCGTGATCGGAAAATTCACATCCGGAACGGGCCGCATCAACTGCCAGTAATCGTACGTTCCGATCTGTTCTGCATGAAAATCGCAATATGCGCACACAAAAAAGAGACAGCCTCGAAAATAATTTTCGGGACTGTCTCTTTTTCTTCATCAAAGATTGTACATCAGTTTTTGTTCTTCTTTAAATTGAATCTCTCATACAGACGCGAACGCGGGATCGATATTTTGATCTGTGTTACATTATGATAACTATAGATCCTCCCATACAATACTTTTCGCTTTGTCTTGTGTTTACAAAGCTGAAACGACTACAAGCAATAATACTTCGTCAGGAAATAGGTCCTCTCCCAATCGACGATCTTTCTCTCGGATTCCTTTTCCGCGTGGATGTTGAACTCGTCGAAAACCATAATTTTCCTGTCCTCCAAATCGTACAGCGGCCACTCGTACGCTTTGCCGTCCGGTGAGATTTCTGCGCTGAGTGAAGGGTTGCCGGTCTTCGCGAACTGGACCCACATTTTGCGCATCGTCTTCGAGAACGTCTCATCGAACGCCCTGCCCGTGAATTGGGTATCCTCCGGCTGATTAAATACCGATGCAAGCTCTACGGCATGTCCGCTCTTCATCAACGGCAAAGAGGATTCAACCGTGAAGTAGTAGGTATATGATTTTCCGCCGGCCTTCGTCTGGTTTTCCGACAGTCTGAACAGGGGCGCGATAAACCAGATTTGATCGTACAGGCGGCAGAGCTGCTCGTACCGCTCTCCCTTGATGTCCTTGCAGAAGCTCTCGACACGTGCTTTCTCCTCGTCCGTCAGCAAAGCGGTATTCTTCGTCAGGCGTTTATTGACCCACTCGGTAAAAGGCTCTGCTCCCCCGACTACGACCATGAAGTAGTTCAACTCGTCCTTGTTGCAGCCCTGCAGAATATCTATATCCTTTGCCGCGCCGTTCGCGTAAGCCTCGTAGGGGTCTAATGGCAGGTATTTTCCGTCTTTTTCCGGTCCCATGCGCATTTCGAAGGGGGCTGTTGCATGAATCAACTTCTCTATATCAATCTTCTGAAGATCAGCGACGGTTTTACAGCCAAGCATATCCATTAATTCATTCGTGTCCCCTATGCTCTGTTCTATGGTCCTCGTAAGCACCGGAGAACCGCTCTGAGCAATGACACGCTTGAAGTACTTATGTGAGCCTTCGATCAGCGGAAGCGTAGTTACGCTTTCACCGCCGGCTGACTCTCCGAAAAGGGTAACGTTATCGGGATCGCCGCCGAAGTTTGCAATGTTCTCATGGATCCACTTCAACGCCATCATCTGATCCATGATAGCCAGGTTCTGCGCATCAGGGTAATCTTTTCCGTCAGGCAGGTGAGACAGATGCAAGAAGCCGAACGCTCCAAGCCTGTACGTAATGGAAGCAAAGATAACGTCCGGGTTTTCTTTCACTAAATTGTGGCAATCATACGCAGGATCGCACGTTCCGCCAGCAACCCAGCCGCCGCCGTGTATCCAGACCATTACCGGCTTCTTCTCCGCTGACTTCTCATCAGCTTTCCATACATTCAAATAAAGGCAGTCTTCACCCTGAACGTAAAGAGATCCACCTTCGCTGATCTCCTCCACTTGAGGACAGCTCTTCCCATAGTAATACGCCTCGTAAACGCCGTCATCAGGGAGGACGTCAACAGGGGCTTTCCAGCGGAGTTCTCCTACAGGCTGTCTGCCGACAAACGGAATACCCTTGTACGCGATCACGCCGTCGTTCCTTTTGCCAATGAATGTACCGTTTACACACTTGACCGCAAGCGACTTGTCATAATCGCCCGTTATCTTTTTGTTCTCGCCGTACTGCGCTCTAATTTCAGCTTTAAGTTCGTTCAGCGTTTTCACAGCCGCCGTTGTTGAACGGCTGCCGCAGAGCGTTAAACCAAAAGCCGTAACGCCGAGGATCGTCAACGCAAATAATCTTTTCTTCATTTGTACATTATCCTTTCTTTGAGGATAAATCACAGGCAAAAATACTTGGTCAGGAAATAGCACCTCTCCCAGTCAAGAAGCTTTAACTCGGACTCTTTTGCAGGATGGATATCAAACTCGTCTAAGACCATAAAGCCCTTGTTCTCCAAATCATAGAGAGGCCACTCGTGTGCTTTGCCGTCCGGTGAGATTTCCGCGCTGAGCGACGGGTTGCCGGTTTTGGCGAACTGGACCCACATTTTGCGCATCGTCTTCGAGAAGGTCTCATCGAAGGCTCTCCCGGCTACGAAAGTTTCCTCCGGGTGATTGAAGATCGTCGAAAGTTCTACAGCATGTCCGCTCTTCATCAACGGCACGGAAGATTCAACGGTGAAGTAATAATTGTACGATTTTCCCCCGGCCTTCGTCTGATTTTCCGTCAGTCTGAACAGGGGCGCGATAAACCAGATTTGATCGTACAGTCTGACATA
>JAGAYQ010000072.1 GCA_017940445.1 Pyramidobacter sp.
CTTTGTCCAAACGAAAGCGGCAGTTCCGTGAATAAAGCCCGCTCCTTCCTCGCCAGCTCGATCTCCGTCTTCAGCGCCTCGCTTCTGAGCCGGGCGCGCTCACTCACCAGACGAAGATCGGCCGACTCTCGCTTTAGTCGTGCCGCTGTCTGATACACGCGGCGTTCCGCCAGAAGCAGCAGGACAGCCGCAAAAATCACGGCAAGAGTGCTCCCCAGGTGATTCCAATGCTCCCGGCTCATGGTTGCATCCCCCTCAGCGCGTCATAGCGAAAAAGAGGCAGCCCCTGACGGCCCAGCCTCTGTCCTCCGGCAGAAAAAGGGCCGAAGCCGCGCAGGATGCCCAGCTTTTTTGTCAGTCCGTCCGCAGCCGCAGCATCAGGGAGCAGAATATCAACACGGCAGCGTTCAGCATCTGCAAGGAGGTACTCCAGACGCCCCGTCTCCGGGATCGCCTGCGAGACTCGCGCGAGCAGCTCCATCACCGGCAGGGAACTCCGCGAAACTGAGATGACTTTTTCCCAGCGCAGAGCTTCGGCGTGCAAGATCCGCTGCTCTTTTTCGAGCTCCGCAATCTCATTTAGAGCTTCATCGCGCTCTTTCAGCGCCAGAAGTCGCCCTTTCCCCAGATCGTCGAGCCGCATCCAGGCGCAGGCGAAAAACTGCGCAGAGCAGATCACCGCTGCCAGTCCCAGGAAGATCAGCAGGCGTCGGACACGAAAGTGCCTTGTCCTGCCGCTCAGATATTCAGAAGGGATCAGGTTAAACTCCGTCTTCATTGGCGTACCTCAAAAGCAGTCCGGCGACATCGTACCAGTCTTCTTCCGCCGGCTTGCAGATCTCAAGCCGGTGCCGCGGGGAAATCGAGACCGGCGCCGTTTCGGCTTGCCCCGCAGCTTCGTCAGCCAGACCTTTCAGCCTCTCAGGAAGCGCGTAAGCGACCGCCGGCGTGCAGCCGAAGCGGCTTTGCGCATAATCAAGCGTTTTCCGCACTTCGTTTTTGAAATCGTTTCTGACATCATCTGCCGTAAAGGCGCTGTCCTCAAGTACGCAGCTTCTGAAGAGCAGCCCCGTGCCGCCATTGAGCAGGACAAACTGAGCTGTTTCTTCCAGGCAGAATGCCAGAAGCGTCATCGCACCGCTGTCATACGCAGCCGGAGGCGTCAATGCCCGAGCGCAGGCCGCCGCCAGAGGCTCAGCAGCGCAGAGCCGGCCGGAAGAACTGCTCAGCTCATCGAACAGAGGAAGCAGTTGCTTTTTCATCGCCGCCGCAGCGAGCACGGTGATCCCGCTTTTCTCAGGAACCGGCAAGATTGCCTCACTCACGTCAAAAAGCGCGTCTTCATGAGCAAAGGGAAAATACTCCGAAAACTTCCATTTGACGGCTTCCCGAGCTTCGTCACAGTTCGCAGCCGGAAGGGAAATAAGCTGATACAGGCACTCAGACGTGGGAATACCAAGGACGAACGGTAATTTTTTCGCTCCCCAGCGGATCTGTTTACGTAAAAACGCGCCCAGCCGTGCGCCGTCAGAAATGTGACCGCCAGTCATGCACCCCGGCGGCGTCTCGAATTCCTGCGCGTTCACAAGCCGCCAGCCGGCGCCGAGCCTCTGCAGTTCACCGTAGCAGGCTCGTCTGCCCCGCAGGGACAGAGCAGCCGCGCGGATATCCTTATTCTCTCGCTGCATGAACACTTTGCCACTCAACCTCCCTGACAGCCGCGCCTGGAGCGCGATGCATTTTTAAAATCAAAAACAGCGGGACAGCCGAAACACGCACGTTCCGCCGCCTGAGAGCCATTTTACTTCCGCCGTCGCCCGGGGCCCCCAAAGACGATTTTCGACCGTCACGGCAACATCGAACACTCCCTGACTCCCGCTCAGACGCTCCCGAAATTCGCCCGATGTTCCGCTTTCGCGGAGCGCCTGCGACCGCTCCAGGCTCGAGGCGGCGATACTGTGAGCTTCCATGGTGCGGCGCATCGCCTCTGCGGCGCGAAGGCCATCGGAAAATCGCTGCGCGAGCAGGGGCAGAAAGATCGCTGCAAGCGCCGCGGCAATCAGACATTCGGTGAGGATAAACGCCCTTTTCATCGTCAGATCCCCGCAGAAAGCTCCTGAATGGTATGCAGCACAGGAGCGAAGATCCCGGCCGCAACAAGCGCAGCCACGCCGCCGACCAGCAGCGTCAGGACCGGTTCGAGAGCTGCGCTCAGACGTTTCACGTTTTCTTCGAGGTCATTCTCATACCAGCCTGCGGCGCTCTGAAGCATCGCATCAAGACGGCCGGTCTTTTCGCCGGCAGCGATCAGCTGAAAGGCAACTGGCTTAAAAAAATCGATCTCAGCAGCCGCTTTGCTCAGTGACGTTCCTTCCAGCGCCGCCTGGCGCAGCTTCAAAAATGCCGCCGCGACTGCCGCGTTTCCGGCAGCGTCCGCAGCCAGTTCCAGCGCGCGAAGCATGGGCACGCCGGCCGAGAGCATGACGCCGAACGAGCGGAGCCCTCGCGACAATGACGCACAGCGGATCAGACGGCCTGCGACCGGAAGTTTCAGACGAATAAGATCGGTCCAGACGCGAACTGCCGCGATTCGCCGCAATCCCGTCAAGAGCGCGCCGCCTGCAGGCAGCCCGAACAGAAGCCCCAGCGCAAGTGCAGGGAAATGCTCGCTGAGACCAAACAGCAGCTTTGTCAAAGGCGGCATTTCCATGTTCATGCGCGCAAAAACTTCCCGAAACCGCGGCAGCACCCAATAAAACATGACCGTCACCACAGCCCCGGAAAAACAGAGCACAAATCCGGGATAGACCATGGCCGAGAGGATACGTCCGCGCAGCCGTTCCTGTCGTTCGCAGTCGTGCGCCAGCAGAGTCAGCGATTCGCCCAAACGGCCGGATTCCTCGCCGGCAGCCAGAAGCGCCTGTTCCATCGCGCCCGCCAGATGTCCGGCGGCGAGAGCGGCATGAAGCGA
>JAGAYQ010000073.1 GCA_017940445.1 Pyramidobacter sp.
CTGTAAAAATGCTTGGCGCGGCCTTTGATCTGCGCCTCGATGCCCATTTCCTTGAGGCGGGCGTCGAGGATGCCCATCGCCTGATTGACCAGCTCTTCGCGCTCGGGCAGGCGTTTTTTGACGCGGCGCTTGATGTCATAGTACATCGTCGGGTCGTAATACTTGAACGCTAGATCCTCGAGCGTGCGCTTCACCTGATAGATGCCGAGGCGGTGCGCCAGCGGCGCGTAGATCTCAAGCGTCTCCTTGGCGATGCGCTGCTGCTTGTCGCGCCTCAGGGCGCCGAGGCTGCGCATATTGTGCGTGCGGTCGGCCAGCTTGATGAGCACGACGCGGATGTCCTTGGCCATGACGAGGAACATCTTGCGCAGGTTTTCTGCCTGATAGTCCTCGAACGACTTGAACTGCAGCTTTCCCAGCTTTGTGACGCCGTCGACGAGCATCTCGACGACGGGGCCGAACTTGGCTTTCATCTCGCCGCCGGAGATCTCCGTGTCTTCCAGCACATCGTGAAGCAGCCCGGCCTGGAGCGTCGGCAGATCCATGCGCATATCGGCGAGGATCGAGGTGACGTAGACGGGGTGAATGATGTACGGCTCGCCGGAGGCGCGCATCTGGTCGCCGTGCGCCTGCGCGGCGTACACGAGCGCTTCGCCGAGCGCTTTGAGATCGTCGACGCTCATGTAGCGCGACGCTTTGCCCCAGAGCTCCTGCCAGGCAAAGTTCACGGTCACCGAACGCTGAGGCGCTGGAAGGCGGCCGATATAGCTGTCGCGAAGCATATTCAGTTCTTTTTTCGAAGCCGCGCTCTCGTCCGCTTCCGCGGAACTGCTCTCAGCTCCGCCGTCAGGAACTGCAGGATTGACTCGCGTAACGGCAAATTTGAAGCGTTCATTTTCTGGATGGCGCTGAGCTTCCGCAGCGCCCGGCAGCACCGGTGCCCCGAGACCGTTCTCGGCCTGTGCGTCCGCAGGCTGAGGCGCGGCTTTTTTCTCTGCCGTTGTCATGCTCTTACACCTCCGAGGTCTCGTGTGATAAAAATGTATGACCGCCGCTTACGCGACGACGATGCCTTCGACGATGTACTGAAGGCTCACTCTTCCCTGCCAGAGGTTGGGTCTGGGCCGGTAGATCCAGCCGCGGATTCCTTCCGTGCGCCCGATCTGCTCAGCGCCGCCAAAGGCGAGCAGCGTGCCGCCGGAAGTGACCACACGCGAATGCAGTCCGTGACGGCCAAGAGGCGCATACGTCGTCCCCGGCTCGAACGGTGCGAAAAACACCGGCGCCGGGTTGCCGTTGCCGAAAGGTCCGATGCGAAGCACGTCGTTCCACGCACCGCCTGTGATCCGGCCCGGTTCGAACTCGATCACTTCTTCGCGGCTCCGCTCGGCATGAATGTTTTGCAGCAGTGAATTGAGCTCGCGCGAAAGCCGCGGCCACTTCATCTGATCGACGGAAAATCCGGCCGCGCTCTTGTGCCCGCCCCATGCTTCAAGAAGATCGTCAAGACTTTTCAGAAGTTCGACGGCATTGGCCCCTTCAGGAACGCGAAGCGTGCCGCGGATGCCGCTGCCTGAAGGCGCCGCAAGAGCAAACGCCTTGTTATGCTCGCTGCAGAGGCGGCTGGCGATCGCGCTGAGGATGCCCACGGGCCAGCCTCCGTTGAACAGCACCTGGGCACTTTCGCCGTGCTCCAGCCCTTCGTTGATCGAAGCACAGATCGAAGACGAAAGATCACGGCGGCGGCGGTTCAGCTCGATCAGCTCATCGACGCTGCGCTGAAGCTCCTGCGCGCTTCCCTGTCCGGACAACACGTTGACGGCGACGTCCGCCACCTGCACGCGCCCCGCTGCGTTGAGACACGGGATGATGCGCATGGCGAGGAAATTCTCGTCGATCATCGACTCCGAGTCGTTGGGACAGAGCGAGCGCATCAGCTCATGCAGACCGCGGCGCGGAGAGCGGCGCATCATCGCGATGCCCTCGCGCGTGATCGAGCGGTTCAGCGGCCCCAGAGGCATGCAGTCGGAAACCGTCGCCAGCGCCGCCAGCTGGATCAGCCCGGCCAATCTCCGCTCGGGCAGAATTCGCGACTGCCACGCCCAGCACCACAGCACCGCCGTGGCGCACAGACGCTTGCTCTCGGCGTCGCCGTCAATCTGAGGGTTGATCAGCGTCTCAAGGCGCACCACTTCCCCCTCGGCCGCATGATGGTCGAAGATCAGGACGTTCATGCCCGCCGCGCGGGCCAGCTCGACCGCTTCCACGTCCTTGGAGCCGCAGTCGACCACGATCATCGTGTCAAACCCGTCGGCAATGATCCGCCGCATGTTGTCAGGATGCAGGCCATAGCCTTCGGAGCGGCGGTCGGGGATGTAATACACCACTGCCGCAGCGCCGCTTTCCTGCGCCAGCTCCAGCGCCATGACCGTCGACGAGACGCCGTCGACATCGTAATCGCCGTAGACAAACACCTTTTTTCCGGGCACCGCACGCGGCCACAGCTGACGTACCGTCCCCGCAGCGCTTCCCAGATCGAGAGAATTCAGCTGCGCTCTCAGCCCCGGCGAATTCAGCATCTCCCTGCAGCGTTCCTCTTCGGAACCGCGGCTGTCGAGAACGGCCGCGGCCAGCTCCGAGCAGTCCAGCCTGCGGGCCAGATCGCGCGACCGCTCGCCCGGCTGGTATATTTGCAAATCATTCAATGAACGCACAGGAATCAACAGCAACAAGTCCTTCCCGAAACAAAACTCTCTGCACGCATCACGCCGCTCTTAGAGCGACGTGCCGTTTTCGATGAACGTGATTTCCTCCTGCGAAGCTCCGGCAGCCTTCATCGCCGCCAGCAGTGCATCGCGCTCCTTTTCGAGAGCAGCGATGCGCCGCTTGCCGCGTTCGATCTCGCGGCGGCTGCGGAACAAAGCCTCCCATGAAGCGGCCATCGAGATCAGCCACATCAGGAGGATCCCAAATGAGAACAGAAACACTTCCCACAGTCCCTGCGGCAACGCAAAATCCCAGGCGAGGAAACGCACCGCCAGGATCTCCTGATTCTGCACGGCAAACGTCGCCGCCAGGATCGCCACCAGTCCCAGACCGATCCCATAACTCTTCATCAAAGACGCCTCCCTCAGGAACGCAGCAGCCGAAAACAAACAGAAAAAAATCTTTCCGGCGTCAAGACACAATTACGGATAATACTTCTCTTATTCTACCAGATTTTTGCGCTTACAACCGAGTCAGAATGATTTTTTCCTCAATTATTTTTGCTTAGTTCAGAAAAAGGCCGTTCAACGACATGAACAGGATCATATGCGAGCAAAAAAGCCTCCGTAAAACTGAAATGCGCGAAAAAAACAGTCCGATGTTCCACGAGAAACATCGGACTGTTTTTTTCGTTTTTTGATTATTTGAAGCGGACGATCGTCACGCCCCAGCCGCCTTCGTTGTGATCGCCAAGGCGGAAGTCGGCAACGTAGGGCAGCTTTTTGCACAGCTGATGGACCAGCTTGCGCAGGATGCCCTCGCCGTGGCCGTGGATGACGCTCACTTCGCTGTATCCGGCGCGCATCGACTGATCAAGATAGCGCTCAACGAGCGGAAGCGCCTCGTCGGCCAGCATCCCGCGGATCATGATGGAGCTGGGCACGCCTTCGGGCCGGCGCACGATCGCGATCTCGTCGGCGCTCTTCATCTGCTTCGGCGCGGCGGTGAGCACCAGATTCTTCAGCGGCACCGTCAGACGGATCGCCCCGGCCTGGACCTCCGCGTTCTTGCCGTCGATCGCCACGATCTCGCCCTTCACGGCGCTGTCGCGCATCTTCACGGGGGAGCCGACGGCCAGCTGCGGAGCGGCGGGCTCGGCCTTGCGCGCTTCGATCTTCGACTGCTGCGCTGCAAGCTTGTCGCGAGTCCGGTCGATGCGCTCCTTGTGCTTGGCCATCTCACGGTGACCGGCTGACTTGGCCGCACCCTGGAGCGACTTGAGCAGCGATCTGGCACGGGCTTCTGCCTCATCGAGGACCTGCTGCGACTGCCGCTCCGCTTTAAGGAGCATTTCATCGCGCTTCTGCTCGCTCACCGACTGCCGTTCTTCAAGTTTGCGCCGCTGCTCGGCCAGGCGCTGCTTTTCAGCAGCCAGCTCACGCGACAGCTTTTCGACAGCCACGCGCTTTTCCTGGAGCTGACCGATCAGCCGCTCGACGTTCAGCTCATCGGAGTTGAGCGTCTTTTCAGCTTCGTCAAGGATGCGCGAGGGCATGCCGTAGCGTTTGGCGATCGCCAGAGCGTTGCTCTGACCCGGGATGCCGACGAGCAGGTGATACGTGGGGCTGAGCGTCTTCATGTCAAAGTCGACGCAGGCGGCCTCTACGCGCGGCGTGGTCGTGGCGAAGCGCTTGATGGGGTTGTGGTGCGTCGTCGCCAGCACCATCGTGCCGCGGCGCAGAAACTCCTGAAGCACCGCGATGCCGAGCGCCGCACCTTCCTGCGGGTCGGTGCCCGCCCCCAGTTCGTCGAGCAGGACGAGTGAACGGGAATCAGCTTCTTCCAGCATCTGCACGATGCGCTTAAGGTGCGAGCTGAACGTGGAAAGGCTCTGTTCGATGCTCTGCTCGTCGCCGATGTCGGCATGGATGGACGACAGCCAGCCCACGCTCGAACCGTCGGCGGCCGGCACGGGGAATCCGCACCAGGCCAGAAAGAGCGCAATGGCGCTCGTTTTCAGCGTCACCGTCTTGCCGCCGGTGTTCGGACCGGTGACGACGAGCGCGCGAAAGTCACGGCCGCAGTACACATCGATCGGCACGGCCTTTTCACCGATAAGCGGATGTCGCACGCCGTAAAAGCAGAATTCGGATTTCTGCACCAGTTCTGGCAGCCGCCATTTCTGACGCGTCATCAGCTCGTCCATGCAGAAAAACACGTCGAGCCGCGCCAGAGCTGTCTCCGCTTCGAGGATCGCGCTCGTGCGGGCCAGCACGGTCTGCGTCAGCTCGCCGAAAATGCGGCGTTCTTCCTGCCGCTGCTGTTCGAGCAGCGCAGCGATGCGGTTGTTGCTGGCGACAAGCGCGTGCGGCTCCATATAGACTGAGCTGCCCGAAGCCGACTTATCGGTGACGATGCCGGGGAATCGGTTGACACAGCTCTGCTTGACGAGCACGGCAAAGCGGCCGCCGCGCAGCGAGAGCACGCGTTCCTGGAGCATGCTGCTGTGCGAGCCGCTGAGGAAACTGTTGCCGATACGCCGCGCGTCAGCGCGCTTGACCGTCAGTTCTTCGCGGATGGCGCGCAGCTGTGCCGAAGCGCCGTCAGCCAGCGTCCCGTCGCTGTTGAGCACCGACAGCGCTTTGAGCTCGTCGGAGAACTCGCGCAGGCTTGTGTAAAACCACGCCAGCGGCGGGAACTTTTCCCGCGCTTTCTGAGCACAAGCGCGCACCTCCATCGCCAGCGCCAGCAGCGTCTTGATCCTGAGCAGCTCCTCGCCCAGCATCAGACCGGTGTGACGGGCTTCTTCGAGCGTATCGGCCACAGGCTGGACGGAATCCTTCCAGGGGAATTCGCCGCCGCCTTCAACAAATCCTAAATAAGCCGCCAGCAGATTCTGGCGGCTCATCAGGCTTTCCATATCAGCGGCAGGCTCGATCTGAGCGAGCGCGTTTTTGCCCAGGTCGCTTCGAGCGTTCTGGGCCATCAGGCGCAGAACTTCGTCGATCTCGAGCGAAGCACGCGCCTCTTTGCTGATTTTCATCGGATCACCAACTGTCAGACTTTTTTCGGGAAGACTTCGTCAATATACTGTTCGACGTGCGGCAGCAGGCCGTTGACGATGACAGCGACGCGGCTTTCCCTGAGGAATTCCACCGGCAGGAAGCGCTGCGCCCGCGAGAGCACCACGACGACCAGCGTCACGATCGCCGCGCCCTTGACGGCGCCGACGAGCATGCCGCACATCCGGTCAAGCGAGCCGAGAGAGGCCATCGACAGAATAGCCGAAAACAGCTTGCCGATCAGTGAGCAGACGACGCAGACGGCGAAGAAGATCAGGGCAATGGCGATGATGCGCGACAGCGACGGATTGAGGAAGCCGAACCACCCGCGCAGCATCGCGTCGGCAGCGTCAGCATAGTGGAAGCCGAAATACAGACCGGAGATGATGCCGACCAGAGAAAACAGCTCGTTGAAAAAGCCGCGGAAGATCCCCTTTACGGCAAAGTACACCACGATAAGCACCATGGCGAGATCAAACACGTCGACGAGATTCATCGTCTGTCTCCTCCGCTTTCGCCCGTCACTGCGGGGAACTGATATTTCTCAAGCAGCAGGCTGAGCTTTTCCTCAGCCTGCTGAAGTTTGTACGCCATGACCATCCAGCCGAGAACAAGGCGCTTTTCATGATCGCTTGCGGGAGCGAGGTGCCTGTAAAGATTCTGGCACATCGCCTCGACCTTGCCGAACTGCTCGCGGTCGAGCGTCGTGTCGAGGTTGTAGCTCTTCGAGCCCAGCGTGATCCGCGCTTCGCGGGCCTGTTCGCGCATCAGGCCTGCCGCCTTTCGTAATCAGAAGCGTTCGGCAAGAGTGAGCGCACTTTGGCAAAGAACTCATCGATCTTGCCTTCGAGGACTTCTTTTTCCTTCTGAAGGCCCATCTTCTCGCGCTCAAGCTCCTCGATCACGCGGTCCTTTTCCTTTACGGCGCGGATCTTGTCGAGCTCCTTCTCTTCAAGCAGCTTTTTCGTCTTGAGCGAGTCCTCTTCGAGCAGCTTCTTCGCCTTGAGCAGTTCGTCCTCAAGACGCGCCTGCGTTGCGGCCGCCTCGCTGAGACGAACGGCGACGGCGTCAAGGATCTGATCAAGTTCAGACAGATCTTTCATCGGAAATGGTTCCTCCTTTCAGTTCGATGCAGAAGCAAAAACCTGGCTAGCGCAGCGTGTAGCCTTTCTTTTCAAGGCCGTCGCGCAGCGCGGTGTGTTCCGTCTCAACCTCGGCGTCCTTCAAGGTGCGGCCGGCAACGCGGTAGACGACCGAGAAAGCCATGCTGCGGAAGCCCTCCGGCACGCCCTTGCCTTCGTAGATGTCGAACAGGCGCACGGTGTCGAGCAGCTCGCCGCCGGCAGAACGGATATCGGCGATGACGGCATCGGCGGGAACGTCCTTGGCCACGAGCATGGAGATGTCGCGGTAGACGGGCGGATAGGCATTCGTCTTGGCGAACTTCGCCAGCGGGCGATCGGCCAGCGCCGTCATGTCAAGCTCAAACGCATAGACCGGCGTGTCAAGATCGAGCTGAGAAGCGATGTCAGCCTTGAGGCGCATCAGATAGCCGACGACAGTGCCATCCTTGAGGATCTCTGCCGTCTGACCGGCATGACCGTCGGGACGCTGCGCCTGGCGGAACGTCAGACGCGCACCGCAGCTCTGCGCGATCGGTTCCACGTCGCCTTTGACGCTCATGAAGCTGTCAGCCAGCGCGGGATACAGCACGCGCTTTTCCTTGCCGGCAAAAGAGACGCCGCAGATGCGGTCGATCTCCTTGATGCCGCCTTCGGAGGGGACGAACACATGACCGCACTCGAACACGCGGATCGGGTCGCGCCAGCCGCCGTGGACGGCCTTGCTGATGCCGTGCAGGAGCGCAGGCAGGATCGTGGGACGCATCACCGACATGTCAACGCTGATCGGGTTGGCTACCGGCAGACACTTGTCGGCGTCAGGATAGCGGATCAGCTTGAGGCTGTCGGGGCTGACGAAGCTGAGCGTGACGGCCTCGGTGTAGCCGCGGGCGATCGCCACGGAACGCACGAGGCGCTGCAGCGACAGCACGGGGCCCAGCGAACCGGAACGGTGCAGCACGGGAATGGTGGGCTCGATCTGGTCATAGCCGCGGATACGGCCGACTTCTTCGATCAGGTCCTCTTCGATGGAGATGTCGGTGCGGCGAGTCGGCACTTCGTACTCGCACTTTTCCGCGTCGCCGGCGATCTTCTTGATGCCGAGGCGTTCAAGATAGGCCGTCGCCTCGTCCATCTCTGCCCAGCCGATGATCGTGTGCAGCTTCTTTTTCGTCAGCGGCACATGCACGGGAGCGATCTGGCCGTTTTCGACGTACAGCGTCTTGCGGAAGGCGCGCACACCGCCCCACTGCTCCATCAGATGCAGGCAGTAATAAGCGGCCTTTTCGGTGAGCAGAGGATCGACGCCGCGGGCATAGCGGAACGACGCTTCGCTGGGGATGCCCAGACGGCGCGAGGTCTTGCTGATGTAGGGCGCGGTGAAATTGGCGCTCTCCAGCAGGACGTGCTTCGTGTCGTCTGTGATCTCGGAGTTGAGGCCGCCCATCACGCCGGCCAGGGCCACACCCGTGCCGCCAGAGGTGATGACCATATCGCTTTCAAGCAGCTTGTGCGTCTTGCCGTCGAGCGTGACGATCTCCTCGCCGGCCCTGGCCTGGCGCACACCGATGTTGGCCGCAGGCAGGCTCTTGGCGTCGAACGCGTGGAGCGGCTGGCCGAAGGCAAGCATCGTGTAGTTCGTCGCGTCGACGATGTTGTTGATCGGGCGCATCCCCGCCATGCACAGCCTCACGCCGGCCTGGAGCGGCGAGCGGGCGATCTTGACGCTGTCAGCCAGGCCGAGGCGGTAGGCGCGGCAGCCTTCGCTTTCAAGCTTGATGCCCTCAAACGGCAGCGTCCACTCGCCGTCATACGCCGGGAGCGGGACTTCCGGAATGTGCAGTCTGCACTCGGGGAACAGCGCGTGGATCTCAGTCGCCGCGCCGAGCACGCTGAGCATGTCGCCGCGATTGGGCGTGACCGACATGTCAAAGACCACGTCGTC
>JAGAYQ010000074.1 GCA_017940445.1 Pyramidobacter sp.
CGAGACGCTGCTTGCCGTGCTGAAGCCGTTGCAGGAAGACAGCATGATCCTCA
Organism: Pyramidobacter sp.; assembly: GCA_017940445.1. GTDB lineage: Bacteria > Synergistota > Synergistia > Synergistales > Dethiosulfovibrionaceae > Pyramidobacter. The sequence continues at coordinate 54 of JAGAYQ010000074.1, forward strand.
AAAAGCCCGAGCCCTGGGTATGCTTCGCCAATTTCGGCGACAGCTCACTCGACTTTACGCTCTACTTCTGGATCAACCAGCGCCGCATCGCCGGCAACCGCATCGAATCGCAGGTGCGCGAAGACATCGTCACTGCCTTCGACGAAGCCGGCATCTCCATGGCCTTCCCTCATCTGGACGTGAATATGCTCAGGGCATCCGCGCCGCTGTCCGTTCCCGCAAGCCGCGACGACGACCATTCCCTGCAGGCTTGACATGGGCCGTGTCCCCGAACAGCCCTGTCCGCAGGGCTGTTCGGGAAATCAAATTCGTACAGGAGCTGCTGTTTATGAAAAACAACCGCTGCGCGCTTATCGTGCTGCTGACACTTGCGCTTGCCCGCGCTTCATGCGCGGCCGACGCCGTTTCACTCATCACGGGCGGAACTGTGACGGAAGACACGGCTGTCTGGACCGAGTTTTCCCGATCTGCGCTGGATACCGTCGTTTCCCCTTACCAGCCCAAGCCCGTCGCTGAGGCCTGCACCAGCCGTGCCGAAACGATCAGCAGGCAGCTCGATGACTGGAACAGGCTGAAAGACAGCCTGGCTGCTGCCCGCTTCGGCGTCAGCGAAGAGGCTGTCGCCCGCCGCAAGGAGACACTTGCCGATCTGAAGCACGTCTATCCCGCCATCATCACTGCTCTGAAACGCAAGGCGCACATCGAAGCCATGCTGGCTGAGCGCAGAGCCGACATTTCCGCCCCCGAACTGACGCTGACGGAAAAGCCGCCCTACACGCTCAATTATTACAACGCCTATATCGACCACCTCGACGAACTGTCCGAACAGATCGACGATGCGCAGTACGACCTCGACCACACCGCTGCCGCCGCCCAGCACGCGCACGATCTGGTCAGCGAACGTGAAGCCGCCTGGCGTTTGGCCCGCGACATTCTGGCAAAAGGCGAGACGCCCCAGACACGATGGCAGATGATCGACGCCACATTCCAGCTGGAAGCCGCGCGTGCCCGATGCGTGCTCGCCGACCTTAAGCGCGGGAATGCCGCCACGGTGCTGGAAATCCGCAAACTGGCTCGCGACCGCTATACCCGCGTGCGGGCCTACATCCGAGACAATCTCGACCTTGAAGAGAAAAGTTTCGAGAGACAGACTGCCGAGCTCGACGCCGCCGTGAAGGCACTGGAAGACACACGCGCACAGCTGAACCTCAACTACATCCACGCGCTGAACGAGCTTGAAGCCGCACAGATGCGGTATGCTACCGCCCGAGGCGATGAGCGCGCCGCGGCGCTTATCGAGCGCGACCTGCGCGAGGACGAGCGTGACGCCGCCCGGAAGAAACTCGAATACCTGCAGGGACAGCTGAACATCCTTGCCGCCCGCAAGCGCGCGTGGACGCTGCGCTACGACATCGCCCGCGGCACTGCCGACCTTTCCGCCATCCCCGCTGCGGTGCACAACCTGAGCGACGGCGTGCGCTCGCTTGACGAGCAGCTTGCCGAGGTGCAGAAGGACATGCAGGTCAGCCAGGGGCGGCTTTCTGCCGTCCAGAAGCAGATCGACGCCGGCGCGGCTGCTCCGGCCGTGCTGGACATGCTGGTCAAAAACCGGGCTTCGCTGCAGGCGGCCATCGACAACAGTCTTGCCTACTCAGCGCTCGTGTTCAGCACCAGAGCTCAGGGACGCGCCCTCATCGCCGAGCTTCAGGACAGGTATCAGACCGTTCCTCTGAGAGAAAAGCTGCGCGCCTGGTGGCAGACGCAGGGCGAGCGGCTTCTCAGCACCGAACTGTGGCAAAGCGGCGGCTACGCCGTGCGCTTGCGCGAATTCC
>JAGAYQ010000075.1 GCA_017940445.1 Pyramidobacter sp.
CACGTCGCTCGCCGTCGTGAACGCGCTGCCGGTCGTCGAAACTGCGCTCGCGTCGCTCGCCGTCGCGGAATCTCGGCCGATCGTCAAAATCACGTTCACGTCGCTCGCCGTCGCGGAACCTCGGCCGGTCATCGAAATTACGCTCGCGACGTTTGCCGTCGCGGAAGCTCGGCCGGTCATCGAAATTACGCTCGCGTCGTTCGCCGTCGCGGAATCGCGGCCGGTCATCAAAATCACGTTCGCGGCGTTCACCGTCGCGGAATCGCGGCCGATCGCTGAAGCTGCGCGGGCGGGAGGAACGCTCTTCGCGTTTTTCCTCGTGCGCAGACGGCGTCGTTTTTTCTTCTGCGGTCTCCTTTTTGCGGGGATCTCTCCAGCCGCAGAACTCTCTGTCGTCGGTCGGTCCAGTCTGAATGGTCATGTCCTCTTCGGGCTCCTCCTCATGTTCGGGGTCGATATCAGGCGCGCTGTCGGCCGCTTCGGCGGCACGGCGTTCCTGCTCTCTGAGTCGTTCTTCTCTGGCCCGTTCGTCGCGGCGGTTGCGGGCCTGCTCCATTTGTTCTACAATCTCGCTGTCCGTCGGCTCGGCAAAACCGAGCGATGCAGCGGCGGCACTGCCGGCGGCGAAGCCGGTGCTCCAGCATTCCTGGAGGTTGTAGCCGCCTGTCGGTCCGTCCACGTTCAGCACTTCGCCGGCGAAGTACAGGTTGGGGATCAGCCGCGAGCGCATCGTTTCCGGTTCTACCTCGGCCGTGTCGACGCCGCCGGCTGTGATGATCGCGTGGCGGAAGCCGAGCAGCTCCGTCGGCGTGACGGAAAAGTCCTTGAGCGTGTCGCGCAGAGCGGCGCGTTCTTCGGGCGTGGTCTGGCCGCAGGGTTTGCCCATGTCGAGGCCGGCTTTTTTCAGCACGTCGGGGATGATCTCCTTGGGCAGCAGTTTGCGTACGGCAAAGCGCAGGGCGTCGCCGCTGAACTCTTCAAAGTCGCGCGCGATGCGGGCGTCGAGCCGTTCGGGCTCAAGTGCCGGCTTGAGATCGATATGCAGTGTGACGGCTGGCGAGCGTTTCAGCGCTTCGCCGATCGAGGAGGCCATGTCCATGATGATCGCGCCGGAAACGCCGAACGGCGTGAAGTCCATTTCGCCGAACCGTTCGTCAACAGCCTGGCCGCTCTCCCGAAGCGTGACGCGCACGTTTTTCAGCTTGAGGCCGTTCATGTTGTCCTCAAAGTGTTCAGCGATCTTGACGGGGCACAGCGCCGGATGCGTTTCGGCGATGGTGTGTCCTGCCTTGCGCGCCCAGCAGTAGCCGTCGCCCGTCGAACCGGTATTTGGGAACGAAAGTCCGCCGGTGGCGATGATAAACGCGCGTCCGTCGATCTCCTCGCGAGCGGTGGTGACGCGGCGGACCACGCCGCCGAGCATGTCGAAGGCACGGACTTCCAGCCCGCGAAGCACCTGGACGCCGCCGTCCTTCAGCGCCGTCCAGAGCGCGTTGACGACGGACGAGGCGTCCTGACCTTCCTTGGGATAGATGCGGTGTCCGCGTTCCTCGGCGGAGACGAGGCCGCGGCGCAGGAAGAACGCGACGGTCTCCTTCGTGCCGAATTTTTGCAGGGCCGGCAGCAGAAAATCGCCGCCGTTGCGGTAGTCCGCGGCGAGCTTTTCCGGATCGTCCTGCGCGTGGGCGAAGTTGCAGCGTCCGCGTCCCGTGATCATCAGCTTGCGCCCCAGATCGCGGTTCTTTTCGATCAGTGCGGTGCGCGCGCCGTACTGCGCTGCGCGCGCTGCGGCCATCATGCCGGCCGGCCCGCCGCCGATAACGACAACGTCAAATGTACTCATTCAATGAACTCCTTCGGCGATTGTGACGTGATGAAAATCGTCTTTTGAGAATTATTCCTAATAGTATCACGACAAACCTCTTTTGTGTTGTTATAATATGCGGGAAGAAAATTTATGTCTGCGAGCCGGCGTGTCCAAAAAAGGTCATGTCCGGAAATCATCAAGCGGAGGTGCTTGAAAATGAAGAAGACAGCGATCCTGCTCGTCGACGTGCAGAACGATTTCTGCACCGGCGGTGCTCTGGCGGTGCGTGACGGGGACGCAGTCGTCCCTGTGTGCAACGAACTGATCGGGCTGGCCGCTGCTCATGGCTGTCCCGTGATGGCCAGCCGCGACTGGCACCCGGAAGATCACTGCAGTTTCAAGGCGCAGGGCGGCCCGTGGCCGGCGCACTGCGTGGCGGAAAAAGCGGGCGCTCAGTTCCATCCTGACCTGAATCTTCCCGCGGATGCCGTGATCGTCAGCAAGGGAACGAAGTCCGGCGCCGACGCGTATTCGGCGTTCGATGGGACGAATGCGGCAGCAGCGCTTCGCGAAAAGGGGATCGAGCGTCTGCTCATCTGCGGGCTGGCGACGGATTACTGCGTGAAAGCGACCGTGCTCGACGCGCTGAAAAGCGGTTTCAGCGTCGTCGTCGTTCAGGACGGCTGTCGCGCTGTCAACGTCTGCCCCGACGACGGCGAAAAAGCCTTTGCGGAGATGGCCGCTCAGGGCGCGGCTGTCTGTCCGCTTGCGAAAGTGGAGTGGTGACAGGTGGGGCGGAACATGACGCCAATGTCCCGGATGCGGCGGCTTCTTTGGGGCGCCGCGGCGGCGCTTGCGGCGTTTCTGATCGTGTGTGCGCTGCCTGCCAGCGCGGTCCAGCAGTATGAAAAAGATGTCGTTTCTTTCAGTGAAACGACGCTTTTGAAGGATGCTGAGACGCGCCAGCACTTTCTGGAGGAGATCGAGGCCTCGTTCCTGAAGGATTACGAACTTCTCTGGAAGCGCGAGAACATGCTCGGCAAGCTGACGGCTGCGGCCGACGCCGCCTTTGCTGACAAGCTCAGCAGCAGCCGGCTGACTGGAGCGATCCAGGTGGCGATGGATCTGCAAAACGTCGTCTCTGACATTCAGCAGTCCATCTCCGAGGCATTTGAAAAGGAATACCGGATCTTCCTGACGATCGTCGAGGATTATTTCACCGAGACGTATCTTGACCGCCTCAGCGCTTATGACAAGGCGCTTGAAGCTGTGCGCGTCGGGGCGCTGACGAGCGCCCCTTCGGTGCGCATGTTCTTCCAGGAGCGAGTCCTCTCCGCTGCGGAGCGGGGCAGCGTGGCGATGAATGCGGAGCTGATGAAAAAGGTCGCTCATAAGCCGGAACTGTCGCTCACCAGTTCGGCCGTGTTTGCCGGCGCGTGGCTGAGCCGCCGTCTGATCCGGCGCACGCTTGGACGAAAGGCGCTCTCTGTGTTCGGCGGCGGGCTGGGCAAGAAGATCTTCGCCGCGGCGACGGGCGTCGGCACTCTTGTGACGATGGGCTGGGCCCTGTACGACATCGGCTCGTTCTCGATGGAAGTCTGGGATTCGCCGACGAAGCTGCGCGAATCGCTGATCACGCATTATGATGCGTATTACCGCAAGGAGTGCCCGCAGCTGTACTGGCAGGAACTCCGCAAGGGCGTTCGCGAAGAGCTGGACGAGATCCTGCGGCGCATGGCCCGCCGCGACGAGGATACAAAGGCGATCATGGCGTCGTCGGCATTTCGGCGGCTGACTGACCTGATGAGCGAAGAAGAGCAGAAGGTCTTCATCGATCGGCTCATCTCCGTGCGGCCTCTCGACGACAGCGTCAGTTACAGCGCCATCGTCGAGAATTTCAGCACCGTTTTGCAGACGATGGAAAACGAAGACATTTCCACGCTGCGCGACATTCTCGCGCAGGGCGATCTGCTCATGGCCCGGCAGTGGTTCGGCGTGGCGGGAAAAGAGTATTTCCTGCTCTTCCGCGGACTTCCGCGCGAGATCTGGGGCAAGTATCTGCCCAGCACGGATTCGCTGAGCGTGCTGAGCTGGCTTCTTCAGCAGCCCGCCGCGGTACGCACGGCGCTGGCTCGCTTTTCCTCAGACGAAGCGGCCTGGCTGATGCGCGAGGTGCCCTCTGATCTGGTCCCGCGCTTTTTCACGCACGGGCGCAGTGACGAAGAGATCCGTCTGGAATTTGAACGCATGAAAAAACTGCCGAAAGCAGACCGAACGCCATGGCAAAGCCAGATCTCGTTCTATCTGCATTACATCGGCAAGTGGGGCTTTTACGCGATCTGCGCTGTCGGACTCTTTGTGCTCTGGCACGTTTTGCGCTGTTTCTTTTGAATCGGCGGGATCTTGGGATTCTATAAGGAGAAATCATGGAAAACGAATCGATACTGCTCTCGACGGGGGCTCTGCCTCCCGAAGGGATCGAGGAACTGGGCGTTGTGTACGGCAGCTGCGTGATCAGCACGTCGATCTTCGGCGATGCGTTTGCAACGCTGCGCAACATGTCTGTGGGCGGCGAGCTCAAACAGTATACCGGCCTGCTTCAGAAGGGGATGGACAGCGCGCTTGAGCGCCTGCGCGCGGCTGCGTGCGAAAAGGGGGCCGACGGCGTGTACGCCATTCAGTTCATCGCGCCTCAGGTCGCCGGCGGCGCTGCGGAAGTCATCGCGGCCGGAACGGCCTACCGAAAAAAGCAATAAAAAACAAGGCCAGCCGAAACTTTTTCGGCTGGCCTTGTTTTTATGCCTTGGCTTTTCTCTTTTTTTCGCCGATCTTTTTGTCCAGCTCCATGCGCAGGGAGA
>JAGAYQ010000076.1 GCA_017940445.1 Pyramidobacter sp.
ACGCGCGGGGCCGTCAGCGTGATGTTTTTATTGGCCCAGATCGCGCCGCCGGCGTGTTTGCTGCCGTGCGCGGCGTTGCCGCTGAAAGTGATGGACTCGTCCGCCTTCAGCACCGCGTCGCCAAGCATTGAATAGATCGCGCCGCCATAGGAGATACCGGAGGAGCTGCGCGCCTGATTACTGACGACGGCGATCGCGGTGCCGCTGAGTTCGATGGTCTCGCTGGCGTAGATCGCGCCGCCGCGAGCATAGCCAATGTCGCTTGAGGCGATGTCGGCGCTCAGTCTGAGTTCTCCGGCAGAGTCCATGCTGACGCTGCCGGCGGAAAAAATCGCGCCGCCGAATGCGTTTTTATTTGAGCCCGCATCTGCGGTCGTCACGGCGCGGTTGTTGTCCATGACGATGCTGCCAGCGGTGATGGCGAGCGCCTCTTTGTTTGCCCCCGCATAGATGGCGCCGCCCTGGGCAACGCCGCCTTCGGTGGAGGCGCTGTTATCAGCCAGAGCAACGCGGCCTCCGCTGATGCGCGCCTTTTTGGCGTAGATCGCGCCGCCGGATGCTTCGCCGCCGGTGCTGCGGGTTTCATTGCGGGTGAACGTGATGCTGTCGGCGGATAGCGTCAAAAGGGGCACAGAAGTGAAGCTGTAGGCATAGATGGCGCCGCCGCTGACTGTGCCGCCGGCGTCCGCGGAATTGCCGGTCATGCTGATCACGCTGCCGGCTCCGCCGGTCAGTGTGACATTGCTGCTGCTGTATACCGCACCGCCGTATACGCTGCCGCTGTCGCTGTTGCTGTATGCACCGGTGCGGTCGAACGACATTGCTGCGATGTCGGCGATCGTGATGGCCGCGTCGGACGACAGGGCTGCGCCGCCGTTATTGTTAACTGCGGGAATCGTTGCGTCGCGTGAAATGTAGTCAGCCGCCTGTGCGCTGCCCGCCAGCAGAGCGGCGGAAAGCGCCAGCGCGATGCGTCGCAGCTGTGCCGCCCGGCGGCGGCGAAGGTGTCTGTGGCATTTCATGTTCGGTGTGACGCTCCTTTTCATGGTCTGGAAGTGAACGCCCGCGCAGGCAATAATCGCGGGGATGAAAATGTTATCATACTCGTAGAATATATCATATTTGTTTAAATATGAAAAGGACGGCCGTTTTTTTCTGTGAGGCTGAAGTGAATAGCCGGATCGGTGCCGATTCTGTATGTACGCACACAAAAACAGGCTCTCCCGCGAGGGGAGAGCCTGTTTTTGTGTGTGTTTTTTTACTTGCCGTACTTGTTGCAGAAATCGTCCTCGACGACCTCGGGCTCGCGGCCGGCGAAGCGCTTGGCCGTGCTGGCGAGGTGCGACTCGGCGTAGTCCTGCCAGCGGTTGTCCATCTTGGCAAAGACTTTGTCTTCGCTGGCCTTCTTCTTGGCGGCGACTTCGGCCACGAGGTCGGCGTCGGCCTTGTGGATGACGACGATGCCGTCAGCGTCGCCGACGAGGATGTCGCCGGGGAAGACGACCTGTCCGCCGACCGCGACGGGCGTGCCGATCTCGCCAGGTCCGTTCTTGTAGGGACCCTGGGGCGTGATGCCGACGCAGTAGATGGGCATTTCCATCTTGCTGAGGGCGTCAGCGTCGCGCATGCAGCCGTCGACGACGATGCCGGCGATGCCCTTGTACTGTGCGAACTTCATCATGATCTCGCCGGCCAGCGAGCGGTTGCAATAGCCGCCGGCCTCGACGACGATGACGTCACCGGGCTGGGCGCGGTCGAGCGCCTCGTGGAAGAAGAGGTTGTCGCCCATGGGGACGCGCACGGTGAAGGCGGTGCCGAGCAGCTGCTTGCTGGTCTCGGGGTTGAGCAGGCGGATGTTCTCGTTCATGTTGAACAGGCGGTTCATCTCGTCGTTGATGTTGCTGGAGGGGATGCCCTTGAAGGCTTCGACCTGTTCCTTGGTGGCGCGGGTGAACTTGGTGAAGATACGGTTGCCGATGGTGGACATGGAAAAAACGCTCCTTTGAAAGGAAATTTTTGCGGTGCTTTTCAACTTTCGGTAAAACTTTTTCCTGTATCTAAAAATACACCCGCGGCCGGGAAAAATCAAGCGTCAATTTGTGAATTTCCGGGCGAATCCCGTATCGTCTCCGCAAAGCCGCCTGATGTCTGCTTTTGAACGTGATGTTTTTTATTTGGCGCAGGCGGCGTACAGCTCTTCGAGCATATTTGACGAGGCGTCGTCGAGCGTGAGGCCGTTTTTCATGGCCAGCTCGCGGGCCTCGCGCTCCTTCTCGCCGTGGATGTAGACGCGCGACTGGCCGTCGGCGGGCTCGCTGCGGCGAACTTCGTCGAGGATGCCGGCGATGTGCGCGCG
>JAGAYQ010000077.1 GCA_017940445.1 Pyramidobacter sp.
CTGGCTGCTGCATCACGAAGGCGTCGACGAATCGCGCTACTACCGGCCGGCCGGCATCCGCCTGTAATGCAGCTTTGCGATCAAAAGCCATCGCGAGGTACGTATACAACGACTGAAGCATTCCGTCCAGCACAGCCAAAAAAACAGGACTTTCCGCGCAAACGGAAAGTCCTGTTTTTTTGCAGCTGTCGCTATTCGCTCCACTCACCGAAGCGGACGCGCGTCATATCGACGCCGGACGTCGGTTCTTTCTTCTCGGCGGCATAGCCCATCACGGTGATGCCGAGCACTTCAACGCCCTTGGGCAGTTTGAGGAACTCGCGCACCTGCGGCTCCTTGGCTGGACGGGCATACACGCCGTACCACAGCGACCCGAGACCAAGCGAGGCACAGGCGATCTGCATGTTTTCCATCGCCGCCGCGCAGTCTTCGATCCAGGCCAGTCCGTTGGCGTAGCCCCGCGTATCGGCGCAGACGGCGATCGCCCACTGGCCCTGCTGGAACGGAGATTTCTGCTCGACGCGCTCAGCCAGTGCTGCCATGCGTTCGCGGTTGAGAACGATAAAGCGCACGGGAAATTGCGCACAGGCGCTCGGCGCCGCCGAACCAGCCGCCAAAACGAGCCTCATCGTCGATTCGCAGACAGAATCGTCTGTAAAGCGGCGGATGCTGCGCCTTGAGAGAATGCTGGTCAATGTTTCGTTCATCTGCAATACCCCCATTGTCGCGTTGCCTTTCGCAACTTTCATGATATAAAATTATATCATAATATTAAAAAAAGACAGCTCCCGATGTTCTTTTTATGCAGTATACATAAATCAGACAGCGCAGGAGCTGCTTCCAGAGTGCTTTCCCTGTTTTCGGCAATGGGGGAGCAAAAAATAAAAAGGGATTCAGCGGGCAGCGATCGGCGAGGGTGCCCCGATCGCTTTCAATGATTGGTCAATAATAATCAACGCCTTATCAACCTCTTCAGGGCTATTGAACGCGCCGAGGCTGAGCCGCAAAGCTCCCTGCGGGAAACATCCCAGCGTCTGGTGCGCCCATGGGCTGCACTGCAGTCCCGGCCTGGTCTCCAGGCCCCGGTCGCTCAGTTCGGCAGCCAGCACAGCGTTGTCGACGCCGTCAAAGTTGACGGCAAACACGGGCAGGCGCTTGCCATCGCTCATCTCCGTCAGGCCGTAGAGCCTGACGCCGGGCAGCGTTTTCAGACCATCCAGAAAACGCGCGCCGACCGCATTTTCGGCCTTGCGCAGCGAATCGACGCTGCGCTCTTCGATCCACTTCAGGGCGGCATTCAGTCCGGCGATGCCGGGCAGGTTTTGCGTGCCGCTTTCAAATCGGTCGGGCATCGCTTCCGGCTGCGTCTCCAGATGTGAAAAGCTGCCCGTGCCCCCTTCGCAGAACGGGTCACACGCCTGGGCAAAATCGGGCTTCCAGACGATACCGCCCGTTCCCTGCGGCCCCATCAGTCCCTTGTGCCCGGTAAAGCACAGCGCCGCCAGGCCGAGCTTGTGCGCGTCAAGCGGCAGCAGTCCGGCCGTCTGAGCTGTATCGGCCACAAGCGGCACGCCGCGTCCGGCGCAGACGGCCGCGCACGCTTCGAGATCCTGCACGGTCCCGCAGACGTTTGAACAGTGATTGAGCACTGCCAGATCAGCGCGTTCAGCTCCTAAAGCCCGATCCAGATCGGCAGGATCGAGCCGTCCGAAGCGGTCGCACTGGACGACCGTGACTTTTACGCCCGTCTGTTCCAGATGCCGCAGCGGCCGGGTGACGGCGTTGTGTTCCATCGACGAGGTGACGACGCGCATCCCCGGCTTGAGATATCCTTTCAGCACGGTGTTGAGGGCCTCGGTGATATTGGCCGTGAACGTGACATACTGCGGCGAGGCGTTTTCCCAGCCGCCGAGCAGACGGGCGACGCGCTCGCGGCATTCCAGCACCATGCCCATCGTCTCAAGGTCGCGCCCCGACGAGGTCCCGCGGCCGAAATTGGCGCCGCCGTTTTCGAGAAAGTCCTTCATGGCCTCGGCCACGCAGGGAGGTTTTGGCCACGTGGTCGCCGCATTGTTGAAATAGATCGACATTGTTTTTTTCCTTTCTTTTCCACAGGCAGCCAAAGCCTGCCGCGGCTGATTTTTTTTATTATACATCGTTTCCCGGCGGTTTTGTCTGCGCCTTGCAGTTTGACGTTTTTTAGTGGATAATATTCTTGGAGTAATTTGCATTTGCGCCTGCGAAAGGGACTTTTCCACAAAATCCGGGCAGTTTTCGCAGCGCAGATTTCATGTCTTTTAAGCAAGACGCACAAGGTGGGTACTCAATGAAAGACGTCAATCAAATCTGGAAGGAGCTCCAGAAGTACGCCGAGCCGCTCCTTCCGCCGCAGACCGTCGACATCTGGCTGAAAGCGTGCGTA
>JAGAYQ010000078.1 GCA_017940445.1 Pyramidobacter sp.
CGCCGCCCTTGCGCCTTGTGAGCATCCGTGGTAATATTCGAAAATAATCGTTTTATTTATCCAGAGTCAGGGGAGAGAGTCAGCTCGACGATCCTGCGCCAACCTGTCCGCACTCGGGCGTGGTGGTCCTGCTGACAGCGATAAGCGCGTAAAAAATGACAGCCGTCTTGTCGCCCGACAGACGGCTGTTTTTGTACGATATGCACCCGGAAAAGAGGCTGTTATCCATGTCTGATATGTTCACAAATGCGACGCCGAACTTTTCGTTCGAGATCTTTCCGCCCAAGGGCGCGGGCAAGCTCAGTTCCATCTTTGAGACGGTGGACGCGCTGGCGAGCCTGCACCCGGACCTGATCAGCGTTACCTACGGCGCGGGCGGCTCGAGCCGCGACAACACGATCGAGATCGCTTCGACGATCCAGAAGCGCTACATGCTGCCGGCAGTGGCGCACCTCACCTGCGTGGGCAGCACGCTGGAGCAGACGGACACGCTTCTGTGCGAGCTGAAGGAAAAGGGCGTGCGCACGATCCTGGCACTGCGCGGCGACCGGCGTGCCGATTCCGACTATCAGGACGGGTATTTCAAGCACGCCTCTGAGCTGGTGGCTCATATCAAAAAGCATTATGATTTTCACGTGCTCGGCGCCTGCTATCCTGAGAAACACCCGGAAGCGCCGTCGCTCGAAGAAGACATCCGTCATCTGAAGGAAAAAGTCGACGCGGGCGTGGACGCGCTGGTGACGCAGCTTTTTCTTGATAACGATGATTTCTACCGCTTCCGCGACAAGGCGCGCGCCGCGGGCGTGAACGTGCCCATCGTGGCGGGCATCATGCCGATCACGGTGCCGGTCATGCTCGAAAAAGTCGTCTCGATGTGCGGAGCGAAGATCCCGCCGGCGGTGCAGCGTTTTGTCGACGCTTACGGCCATAATGCCGAGGCTGTGCGTGAAGCGGGCGTTGCCTACGCCACGCAGCAGATCGCCGATCTGCTCGCTGCAGGAGTGGACGGCATCCATATCTACAGCATGAACAAAGCCGGCATCACACGGCAGATCGCGCAGAATATCCACGGCATCCTCTATTCGCTGCGGGTGAAGCGCACGTAATGGAGCCGACGCGCAGACAGATCGAAGAGGCGCTGCGCTCGATGCGCGTGCCGCGCGACGGCTATGAAGCAATGCGCGAAAGCGCCGAGCGGGGCTTTGCGAAGATCGCCCCGGCGGTGCGGGCGCGCACGGTCTGGCGGCGTTTTTCGCTGACGGTGAGCGGGCGAGAGATTCGGCTCGACGGCGAGGTCCTGTGCGCGTCGGATTCGCTCGCACGGCTGTTTGCCGACTGTCATGCCTGTGCGGCTCTTGCCGTCACACTGGGACCGGAGGTGGACCGCCTGATCCAGCTTGTCTCTCGTGCCGGCATGGCGGAGGCGGTGGCGTGTGACGCCTGCGCCTCGGTATGGGCCGATTCGCTCTGCGACGGTGTGGAGCGCGGGATCGAAGGCAAACTCGCCAAGGGCGAATTCCTGACGCTGCGGTTCAGCCCCGGTTACGGTGACGTGCCGATGAGCGTCACGGCCGACCTGCTGCGCCTGCTTGATGCGGGACGCCTGATCGGCTTAACGCTGTCGCGCAAGGGCATGATGATCCCGGTCAAGTCGGTGACGGCCCTGATCGGGATCGCTGGCCGGCCTCAGCCGAGGCGGCGAAGCTGCGCCGACTGCGTGATGAAAGACTGCCAGTATCGAAAGGACGGAGGCGTCTGCCATGAAGAAGATCAATGACCGCGTCGTCATGTTCGACGGCGCGATGGGAACGATGCTTCAGCGTGCCGGGCTGAAGCTGCGCGAGGTGCCCGAAAGCCTCAATCTGAATCGGCCTGAGCTGATCGAGTCGATCCACCGCGAGTATTTCGCTGCGGGCAGCGATTTTGTGCAGACGAACACGTTCGGTGCCAACCCGTTCAAGCTGAAGGATTCCGGCTACGAGACGGAGACGGTCGTCCGCGCCGCTCTCGAGATCGCGCGGCGGGCCGCGAACGGCTTTTCCGGCAAAGGCGTGCTGCTCGATATCGGTCCGTCGGGACGGGCGATGGCGCCCGTGGGCGACGCGACGTTCGACGAGATCTACGACTCAGTCGCTCGTCAGGTGCGCGCCGGGGCTGAGCTGTGCGACGGCGTCATCATCGAGACGTTCACTGATCTGCTCGAAGCCAAGGCGACGGCGCTGGCCGCGCTGGAGAACTGCGATAAGCCTGTGTATCTGACGATGAGCTTTCAGGAGGACGGCCGCACGTTTTTCGGCACGCCCGTCGAGGCGAGGATCATGACGTTTGAGGGGCTGGGACTGGCCGGGCTGGGCGTGAACTGCTCGCTGGGGCCGGCGCAG
>JAGAYQ010000079.1 GCA_017940445.1 Pyramidobacter sp.
AACAGCGGCGGGAGGATGAGCCCCGCCGCTTTTTTGCTACCAGTCGTGCACGACCACCATTTTGGCGTTCGGCTTGTCCGGGTTGAAATAGCCCTTGATCTTGCCTGTCAGTTCGCTGATCTCCAGCGCGTGGACGTTGACCACTTTTTCAAGCACGGTGTCGGTGACGGTGTAGCCCTCGGCCTTGTCGCCGTAACGCTCGTGCAGCAGGTCGATCGCCGCCCGCTTTTCGGCCAGGTCGGTGACGACGCGGATGCGCCCCGTGCCCATCACGCTGCGGTAGGCGCCGAGCTTGTAGCCGGGCTTGTCGGCTTTTTCGAGCATCTCGGCCTTGGCGACGATCTGGAAGGCCACTTCCGGCTCGCGCGCGAAAGCCTCGGCCTTGCGGCCCTTCATCGCGCCGTGAAAGTACAGCCGATTGTGTTCGCGATCAACGCCGTAGTGCAGGCTGGTGGCGTACAGTCTGCCCTCGGCGTCGAGCAGCGCCAGATTGACGGACAGCCCTTCGCCGATCATCTTCCAGAGCAGGACGGGCGACGTGACTTCGCGATCTTTTCTTCTCATGATAGAGGTCCTCCTTCGTTTGGGGATGACAAATCGGGGAAAAGGCCGGCTGCGGGGACAAAACTTGCGGCTGACCGAACGGTATGGAAAATGATTACTTGACGATCTTTGCCTTGTAGAGAATCTTCGACAGGATCAGCGAGCCGAAGACGGCCACAAGAATGTATCCCCAGCTGGGCATCTTGATGAACTTGCGGACGACCAGCACCAGCGGCAGCGCGTAGCAGACGATGATCGGCTTCTTCATGGCAAACTGCATCAGTACGGCACCAAACAGCGCAGGTAGGATCAGGCTGGACAGAGCCGCTTTGATGCCAGCAGGCAGCAGCGAAAGAATCTGCACACCGAAGAACACGGTGATCGTCAGAATGACGATATTTGTGACGATCGAGCCGGCGATACCGAGCGTGGAGATCAGCTCACCCTTGTCCGTACCGGCTTCAATGTTGGTTACGTCAAGAGCCGTCATCGCAGCAGGTACACGCATCTGGCCCATCGTGCCGGCAAGGATGCCCATGTACGAGCCGGCCGTGCCGAGCACCGTGCCGTAGGTGATCGGCTCAATGATATAGAAACCAACGTAGGCCGCAGCGATTTGGCCCCAGCCGCTCATCATCTCGGAGAAGTTCGGACGCGCGCCGTAGAAGAAGTAAAGCGCGATATTGGGCAGAAAGCTGCATACCATTGCCAGCAGCATCGTGAATCGGCCCGAGCGAATGACGGATTTATTCCATTCAGTGCGGAATTCGTTCATAGTGAATCAGCCTCCTTACATGAACTGATAGCCGGCAACAAGGCCGGAGATGATCGCGAAACCCAGGGCGTAGTTCTTGATCCAAACGTATTTTTTGCCCAACTGGATGAAAACGGCCATCGACAGTGCACCGGCTACGCAGGCGACCAGCTGCGGATTCGTTTTTACGGCTTGGGTGACCTTGTCGATCACCTGTGGCTTGATGATATAGGGAGCGACCATGTGGCAGTAGAGACCGATCGAACAGGTGGCCGTGATGATCGAACGCCATTTGGCATCCGTGCCGCCGATCTTGTCGCCGACTTCGTCGAGCTTGTGCGTGAAAAGAAACACCATCAGCAGCCAACCGCAGCCGTTAACGCACATCGTGAACCAGGACACGGCCATCTGATTGAGGCCGAACCCTGCGCCGCCGAGTTCAACACCGCAGGCCGCCGCGCCAGTGCGGGCAGCGACAAGCTCCGTGGCAGCCGAACCGATCATCGACAGGCGGATCCACGAGATGGGACCGCCGATGGCCGCGATCATCGCCAGAACGGCGACGACCTGCGCCACGGAAGGACCGAAGGCGGCCAAAAGACCGCTGCGGAACGCCTGACCGCATGTAGCCCTGTCAAGGCCGACGGAGGGGGCGAATCTGAGCGCAAGGATAACGTAACGGAAGGCAAGCAGCACGACGATAGAAACGCTGATCGCAGCGCAGCCCCAAAAAACCGGGGCGTTGGCTATAGCCTGAAGATCCATGGATTATTCCTCCTTATTTTATCAATGACTGATGAGCGAACTAGTATTTCGGCGGGAACTTTGCGACGAAGTTGGTAACGCCTTCGTAGGCCTGTGCAAACTGAAGCAGTTCCCACTCCTTGTGCGGCGCGGAGACGATCTGCAGGCCGATTGGCAGACCAGCCTTGCCGAAGCCTGCGCCCATCGTGCAGACAGCGTTGCCGCCCATCGTCCACGGCGTGACGATCTGCATCCAGTTGTGATAGGTCTTCATGGCCTTGCCGCCCACCACCTCAGGCCAGTGGATGTTCTTGTCGAACGGGAAGCACACGGCCGTCGGCGTGATGATGTAGTCGTACTTTTCATAGACTTTCAGCATCGCGTGCAGGAACTC
>JAGAYQ010000080.1 GCA_017940445.1 Pyramidobacter sp.
ATCATCACGGCTATGTGCCCAGGATGAAAGCGGCCATCGAGGCGCTCGGCTATGACCCGCGCAAGTTCACGATCCTGCTTATCCAGTTTGTCAACCTCCTGCGCGGAGGCGAGCAGGTGAAGATGTCGACGCGCAGCGGCCAGTTCGTTGAGCTTCAGGAAGTCATCAACGAAGTCGGCGTCGACGCTACGCGCTACTATTTCCTGATGCGCCGCAGCGACAGCCATCTCGACTTCGACCTGGAGCTTGCCAAGAGCCAGTCAGCCGACAATCCTGTCTATTACGTGCAGTATGCTCATGCCCGCGTGTGCAGCATCCTTCAGAAAGCAGCGGAGAAGGGCATTGCCATCCCGTCGCCGGACGCGTTTGATCCTGAACAGATCACGACGCCCGAGGAAAAGCGCCTGATCACGAAACTGGCGCAGTTCCCTGACGAAGTTGCCCGCGCCGCTGAGGGGCTGGAGCCGCACCGGATCGTCAACTACGTGTACGAGCTGGCCGGCGGGTTCCATTCGTATTACAACAACAGCGGCCGCATCCTCGAAGAGAGCGGAGCTCAGCAGGCAGCGCATCTGCTCATGGTCGCTGCCGTGCGCACGGTCCTTCAGAACGCCCTGCGGCTGCTGGGCATCTCAGCGCCTGAAAAGATGTAGCCATGAAGCTGCGCTGGGTTGTCTTCTGGGCGGTCGTCGGCGTCGGCATTGCCATGCTGGTCACGTCCGTTCTGAACGAGTTCGACCGTCAGAAGCGCATGGCCGAGCTCATCCGCGAAAAGGAAGCGGCGCTTGTCCAGGCGCAGGACCGGCTCAGCCGTCTGCGTGAGCGTGTGCAGTTCTTCAAGACCAAGGAAGGACAGGCCTGGCTCGCGCGGGAAAAGCTGAACATGGCCTTCAGCGGCGAAGAGATCTACAAGATCGAAGGCGAACCGCGCAGCGCAGATAAGCCTGCAACGAAATAATGAATGAAAATGGCCGTCGCGGCAGAAAAGCCGCGGCGGCCGTTTTTTTGCACGGATGTTCTCTTGTGCAGCTGTCTTTATGGTAATTAGTAAAAGTACACGAAAAATACATGAACTAAAGACAAAAATCTAAAATCACGGTGTACAAATATATAATTTGGTGATAGAATATCGCCTGTCGTGAAAATATTATTCCTGAACTATTCTGCGTGGGCGTAGACAAGGTAAATTTGCTTTTCTGCTTTACAGGTTCACAGCGGTTCGGGTATAATATTCACTAATGAATAGTTTTAAAAGGAGTTGGCTGTAATGACGAAGGAGGAGCTCAAAAAGATCGCCTGCGAAATCATCGATTCGCGCCGCGGCGACATCACGGCGCTGGGTGACAGCATCTTTGCCGAGCCTGAAACGGGCTGGAAGGAATTCAAGACGGCTGAGAAGATCAAGAAGGTCTTCGAGTCGCTTGGCTTTCCGACGAAAGACAAACAGTGCATCACCGGCGTGATCGCCGATGTGAAGGGCAAGGAGAAGAAGCTGAAGGTCTCCGTGATGGGCGAGCTGGATGCTCTCGGCGTGCCTGACAGCCCGAATGCTGACCCCGTTACCGGTGCGGCGCACATGTGCGGCCATCACTGCATGATCGCGGCGCTTTCAGGCGTGGCTTACGCTCTGGCCGATCGCCGTATCATGGATGAGCTGAGCGGAGACGTGGCGCTGATGGCTGTGCCTGCTGAGGAGTTCGTCGAGATGGCGTACCGCGGGCAGCTTCGCCGCGAAGGCAAGATCAAGATGTTCGGCGGCAAGCAGGAGTTCATCTATCGCGGCCTGATGGACGACATCGACATGATGGTCATGCAGCACAACACGCCTACTGAGGGGACGCAGGAGACGCCGATCAAGGCGAACGTCGGCGGCACGTCGAACGGCTTCGTCTCGAAAGAGGTCTTCTACAAGGGAAAGGCCGCCCACGCAGGCGGCGCTCCGTTCAACGGCATCAATGCGCTGAACGCAGCTAAGATCGGTCTGTTCGCTATCGACACGCAGCGCGAGACGTTCAAGGACGAGGATCATATCCGCGTCCATCCGATCATCACGAAGGGCGGCGACACGGTGAACGTGGTCCCCGCTGATGTGCGGATTGAGACGTATGTGCGCGGCGGCTTTGTGGAAGCGATCCTTGACGCTTCGCGCAAGGTCAATCGTGCGCTCAAGGCCGGCGGCGACGCTGTGGGCGCTGAGACGGTCATCGACGAAGTCCCCGGCTACCTGCCGATGAAGAACGACGAAGGCCTTCAGGAGCTGATGTATGCCAATCTGGTCTCGCTGCTGGGCAAGGACCATGTGGCGCGTCAGATTCCGCACTCGGGCGGCAGCACTGATGCGGCCGACGTGGCGGCGCTGATGCCGGCGGTCCATGCCTATATCGGCGGTGCTGAAGGCGTGGCGCACAGCAAGGATTATCACATCGTCGACAAGGAACTGGCCTATATCACGGCCGCCAAGGCGCTGACGATGACGGTGATCGACCTGCTGGCCGACGGCGCAAAGGCCGGGCTGGAGATCAAGAAGAACTTCAAACCGGCAATGACGAAGCAGGAGTATATCGACACCTGGTGCAACATGTAACTGTGGGGGTAAATCCCGCCGCTGCGGCAGCGGGCAATATCTAAATCCGTTAGGGAGGTAATTTTATGGAAATGGTAAGCAAGGCACTGCGCAACTGGAAGATCCACGCGCTCGCGCTGGTCATCCTGGTGATCGCCGAGTTCATCGGCAACATCGCGTTCAGCATCGGACCGGCGAAGGTCGTTCTGATCCCCATGCTCTACGCGTTCGTTCTCGGCGCTCTCTGCGGCGTTTTCAAGCTGGTCAACATGGAAGACATGGAGCAGACGTCGTCGCTCGTCGGCGTCACGTTCTTCCTGCTGATGGCCCGCTACGGCACGCTGGTCGGCCCCAGCTTCTGGAAGGTCGTCCACTCCGCGCCTGCGCTGCTCCTTCAGGAGTTCGGCAACCTCGGCACGATCCTGCTCGGTGTGCCCGTTGCAGTCGCTCTTGGTCTGGGACGTGCCACTGTCGGCGCCGCGTTCTCGATCGCCCGTGAGTCCTCGCTGGCCCTCGTTGGCGAGCGTTACGGCATGGACAGCCCTGAAGGCATCGGCGTCATGGGCGTGTACGTCACCGGCACGCTGTTTGGCACGCTGTTCTGCGGCTTCATGAGCTCCATCATCGCTTCGACGATCTCCTGGTTCAGCCCCGAGGCTCTGGCTATGGCCTGCGGCACCGGCTCCGCTTCGATGATGTCCGCGTCGCTGGCTCCGCTCGTCGAGATGTTCCCCGACAAGAAGGACACGATCACGGCCTTCGCCGCCACCTCCAACATGATCTCCGGCCTCGACGGCGTGTACATGTCAGTGTTCATCGGTCTGCCTGTCACGGAGTTCCTGTGCAGGGTCCTCGGCGTGAAAAAAGAGTCGAAGTAGTTCGGAAAACGGCTTGAAAGGAGTTCATACAAAATGACTAACGTACAGATGGCAATTTTCACCCTTATGTGCGCCGCTCTTTCCGTTGTGGCGAACCTCATCCAGGGCGTTGCGCTCGAGCCTTCGCTCGTCGGCATCGCCGTCCTTCTGGCGATCGTCCTTGGCGGCGTCATCATCTACAAGCTGATCTACAAGCTTACCGGCTGGAAGGGCCTGCCCACCGTCGCCTACATCTGCACTCTCGGCACGATCGTGACCGTTCCTGACTTCCTGCCCTGCGCGGCGTTCGTCGGCAGCGCGGCCTCCAAGGTCAGCTTCCTTGGCCTTTGCACGCCCATCCTGGCGTATGCCGGACTGGCCGTTGGCAAGGACATGGAGATGTTCAAGAAGCTCGGCTGGAAGATCGTCGTCGTCGGTCTGTTCGTCTTCTGCGGCACGTTCGTCGGCTCGGCCGTCATCGCGGAGCTCGTCCTTCGCTCGATGGCCAAGTAATCCGAGTGAGCTTTCAGTTCAAAGCTGACACAAAGGCCCCAAGACCTAAAAAAAATCTTTTTTGGAAAGCGTTTTTCATGAGGGGACTTACAGGCTAAAAAACACGGACTTCGGGATCCATTCCCGAAGTCCGTGTTTTTTATGTCTTTTCTTTGAGCCTTTGTGTCTTCGTGACTTTGTGGTGGCTTTGAACCTGTTTTTGAATTTACGAATTAGCATCATCACGGAATCGGCGCCAGAAGCGGGCGAGGCGTGCGCGCAGGGCCGGTTCGATCCCCGTTGACGCGGGGCTGTAGAAGCGCCGCGGTTCGTTCAGGTACTTCTGCGCGACCCAGTGGCGCGGATCGTCGTGAGGGTAGATATAATCGGGCGATCCGTTGATCAGGTGCGGCGGCACGGACTGAAGGTCGCCGCTCTGCACAGCGTTTTCTGCGCGGCAGTAGGCGGCCGTGGTGCTGTCGCTCTTCGGCGCTGCGGCGAGGTAGATAGCGGCTTCGGCGAGGATCAGCCTGGCCTCGGGCAGACCGGTCATGTCGGCGGCGTAAGCAGCAGACGAAGCGACGCAGAGCGCCTGCGGATCGGCAAGACCAACGTCTTCAGCGGCCGAGATGAGCATGCGGCGCGCTACGAAGCGCACGTCTTCGCCGCTTTCAAGCAGACGTGCCAGCCAGTAGACAGCAGCATCAGGATCGGAGCCGCGGATGCTCTTGATGAACGCGGAGATGACGGCATAATGATCGTCGCCGCCGCGGTCGTGGCGAATGGCGGCCTGAGGCAGCGCTTCACGCGCGTCGTCCATGGTGATCGCGCTGTGGCCGGAAAGCGAGACAGTGCGGGCGAGGAATTCAAGCCGCGTCAGCGCTTGCCGCCCGTCGCCGCCGGCCTGTGAAGCGATGGCCTCGATCACGGCGTCGTCGCAGCTGAGGCCGAGCGATCCCAGACCGCGCTCGCGATCGGTCAGCGCCGAATGGAGGATGTCGATCAGGTCGTTTTTTTCAAGCGGCTCGACTTTGAACACGAGCAGACGAGAGAGCAGCGTCTTGTTGATCTCTAAATACGGATTCTCCGTCGTCGTGCCGACGAGGATGATGTCGCCCTTTTCGACGACGGGCAGCAGTGCGTCCTGCTGCGACGTGTTGAAATGATAGATCTCATCGACGAAAGCGATAGCCGACCGACCTCCGCCGAAGCGCTTGGCCTCTGCGGCTTGAGCGACGAGCGCGCGCAGCTCCGAGACTTTGGCTGAGACGGCGTTGATCTCGAACAGCTGCCGGTCGGTGACGGAGGCCATCAGGCGGACGAGCGCCGTCTTGCCGACGCCGGGCGGCCCGTAGAGGATGCACGACGGCACGCTGCCCGATTCGAGCAGCCGGCGCAGCGGCATCCCGGGCGCGAGGATGGAGCTGTGACCGCGGTATTCTGCCAGGCTGCGCGGCCTCATGCGCTCGGCCAGCGGCGTCTCCCACAGTGCCGCGTCAGTCATGCGCGGCTCCAAACGCGGAAAGCTCCTCGCCGTCCGTGCCTTCCGCGATCGTCAGGAGGGGATAGCGGGCGCCCAGCAGAGAGGCAAGCGCCTCGCTCAGCGGCCGTTTCAGCCAGCCGGGGGCAAGAGCCGGAGTCTTCGCCAGTTCGCGAGATGTCACCTCGCGTCCTTGCGGCGTGTGAAGAGCTCCCAGACCGCGGGAGGCGAGCTCCTCGATGCGGACGAGCGACGCTGCGCAGAGTTCGGCGTCGAACAGGAGCGTCCTGCTGTGCATCGCTTCCAGCGACTGGAGGCCGTACCAGCCGGCGGCGTGGTATTCCCACGGCACGAACGGCCGGTCCTGCTCAAACGCCGTCAAAAGATCGCTCATCGTTGCAAACGCAGCATCGGCATACGATTCGCACTCCGTGTCGGTACGGTTGACCAGGACACAGCGGGCTCCGGCGCGCCGGGCGCCGATCAGCTCGTAGAGAAAATCGCCAACGACGAGGCAGTCGCGCACATTCACGCCAAGGACGGCTGCGGCGTCGTCAAAAGCGCGCGGATCGGGCTTGACGTGAACAGCTTCGCGTCCGAACGTGTGCGCCGGCAGCGGAAAGCCGATCGTGCGGGCAGCCAGATCGATCGACTCGCGGCAGTTGCGCGACATCACGCACCAGGGTACGTGCCGTTTATCCAGCAGCGCGATCAGCTCGCGAGCGCCGTCGACGGGCGTGGAAGCCGCCGCGCCGCGGAGCTCTTCTTCGCAGATCGCTGCCATCAGGGCGTCGCGCTCAGCCTTGGGCAGCTTGCGCGCGCTTTCCAGCAGCGGAACGCGCACACCGCCGAAAAAACGGTCCCGTATGGGCTGAAAGTTGAGCCTGGTCTCGGCGATCACGCCGTCCCAGTCGAAGATCACGCCTTTGAAATTTTGGGGATAGAGCAGAGGAGTCCGCACCCGATCACATCCTTTACCGGAGAATTAAGGAGACGCCGATTAATTCGCCCGCGCCCTGTCGGGCCTTTCGCCGCTTGGCTGCGTCGAAGCTCATCACCATAGCCCCGCTATGCCTCTTCGCTTCTCCTTGCCAAACGACGAAATCCCTCGACAGTTCATCGGGCTCATTGAATCAGTGTCACCTTAAAAAAAAGGAGAGCCCCCGAAGGTACTCTCCTCTCCTGAAAATTAAACCCACAGTGCCGTGTCGCGACAGTCTTGACCCGCTCCTTAATCAGATCTACATTAGGGATTGTAGCCCGCCAGCCACGACCGACGGTATATCCCAAGGAACAAGTCGGAAAATGTAGGCTCAAGACGAAAGGCGCAATCACGAACACCGCAGGCGAAATTTATGCTCTGAAAAGAGTATAGCACAGAGTCGCGCGAATGCAAACGTTTTTTCCCGAATTTGCTTCGGTGAAATAAAAAGGGTACAATAAAAGAAAATGAAATCACGGGAGGGATCGGGAATGAAAAAACTGTGTGCGTTTGTTCTGGCCGTGGCGCTGGCCTTTGGCGGCGCAGCTGTGGCAAAGGACCATCATGTGACCGGACGTGTGCGCGACGCGCAGAAGGCGGTCGAGCACATGATCCAGTCGAAGTATTCCGAGGGCTTTGCCGAGTCGGTGCGGGACAGCCTGGCCGTCGTCATCTTCCCGAAAGTCATCAAGGCGGGACTGATCGTCGGCGGAAGATACGGCGAAGGGCTGATCATGCGCAAGGGGCCGAAGGGCGACTGGCTGGGCCCGGCGTTCTTTTCCATCAGCGGCGGCTCGTACGGTTTTCAGATCGGTGCTTCTTCGACCGCGCTCGTGCTGACGGTCAACACCAAGCGCGCGCTTGATGCGTTCCGCGGCGGCAGCTTCACGCTGGGCGCTGAGGTAGCGGCGGCAGCCGGCCCCGGCGGCAAGACGGGCTATGTGGGTACCACCGTCGACGGCAAAGCGCCGATCTACAGCTATTC
>JAGAYQ010000081.1 GCA_017940445.1 Pyramidobacter sp.
CTCGGAACCGTTGATGATGAACGTGCCGCGCGGGGTCATCACAGGGAAGTCGCCGAGATAGACTTCTTCCTCGCGGACCTCCTGGAGCTTGTCGTTGTGAAGGCGGACGCGCACGTTCACAGGACGGTGCCATGTGCAGCTGCGGTGCTCCGCCTCGTGCTGACTGATGGCCGGCTCGCCGATCGTGTAGTCCAGGAACTCGAGCCGGAAACTGTTGTCAAAGTTGGAAATCGGCGAGATCTCTCTGAGGAGCGCCTGAAGTCCGACCTCCTGCCGCTCTTCGGGCGCGGCATCCTCCTGGAAAAAGCTGCGGTACGACTCTCGCTGCACCTCAACCATGTCGGGGAGCGGGACAAGATCATGTCCGCCGCCAAAGATCAGGCGCTGACGATCCTTGTTCACCTGAACAAATTCAGCCATACGGTGCTCAACCTCCACGTTAAAAAATCGAAATAGAAAGAAAATTCTTTCACGCCCAACACGCGCATCCTGCCGCCGCAGATTTTACTCTGCAATCTGCCCGCGGACGAAAAGCTGTTTCGCTTACAAAACTTGCTTGAATGTCCGTGATCAGAAGCGGATAAAACAAAAAGGGCTGCATAAAGCGATCGCTTCATGCAGCCCTCACGTATCGGTGACTTTGACCATCCCAAAGAAGAAAGGATGGTGCCCGAGGGGAGACTCGAACTCCCACAGGCTAGTGCCCACTAGAACCTGAATCTAGCGCGTCTACCAATTCCGCCACCCGGGCGTTTCTTGAACAAGAGTTATTATACTCGCCTTTTCGTTTCCGTCAACCCCTTCGGCGCAAATTCTTCAAAGAAATTTTCGAACCATCGCACCGCAAGGTATATATAAAGGAAGAATCTTTACGACAGCCCCGCCGCGCGGGAGATGCGGTCGCGCAGTGCGCGCCCCAGGCCTGCTTCGGGCGGCCATTCGGCGACGATGGGAAGGCCCGAGCTCTCCAGCTCGCGCAGCGCGGAAAAGAGGCCGTGGGCATAAGCTTCATACGAGGCGAAACGGATCTCGCGCGCCGGTTCGCATTCCGGCGCCCGCACGCCCATATAACAGAACGCGTGCGGCCACGCGAACGCCTCGCCAGGGACCCAGACGCGAACTTCGACGGTGGGCGCATAATGGCGGTAACGGGTGCCGGGCGAGCGCTTGAGCTGATTGGCCCCCACGGGCAGCGCCACTTCACCGAGGAATTCCTGAAGCTGCTCCATGGGCACGCCGCCGGGACGCAGCAGCACAGGGACCGAATCGGTCACGTCGAGCACGGTGGATTCGACGCCGACTCGGCACTCCCCCGCGTCGAGGATCATAGCGACGCCCGAGCCGAGATCTTCGGCCACAGTGAGCGCGTTCGTCGGGCTGGGCCGTCCTGAGCGGTTGGCCGAGGGACCGGCCACGGGCACGCCGCAGGCGGCAAAAAACGCCAGCGCCGCCGGATAATCGGGCATCCGGCAGCCGACGGTGCTCAATCCGCCGCGAGCTTCTTTCGACACGCAGTCGCGGGCCGGCAGCACGAGCGTCAGCGGTCCGGGCCAGAAGTGCTCCATGAGCCGCTTCGCGCGCGCGTCGACATAAGCGGCGCTTTCCACGGCTTCGGGGCTGGGAAAGTGTAAAATCAGCGGATTATCGGACGGACGCCCCTTGGCAGCGTAGATCTTTTTTACGGCAGCTCCGTCGAGGGCGTTGCCGCCCAGGCCGTAGACCGTCTCCGTCGGAAAGGCGACGAGCTCACCGGCGCGGATCAGCCGGGCAGCGCGGTCGATGACGGCGGGATCGGGGTTCCAGAAGTCGACCGGGACGATCGTGTCATACGTCTTCACGGTACGCGCCCCCCTCGTAGCGGTCCATAAATTCGCGGCGGTACTCGCCGAAGCGGCCTTCGATGATCGCCTGGCGCGCCCCGGCCACGAGCTTGACGAGAAAATGGATGTTGTGCCACGACAGCAGACGCACGGCAAGGATCTCGCCGGCGCGGTAGAGGTGACGCACATAGGCGCGCGTGAAATTGCGGCACGCGTAACAGTCGCACTCGGCGTCGATCGGAGAAAAGTCTTCCGTGTATCTTGCGTTCTTGATGTTCATCTTGCCGTCGTGCGTGAAGACGGTGCCCGTCCGGCCATTGCGGGTCGGCAGCACGCAGTCGAACATGTCGATGCCGCGCGCGATACCCTCGATGAGGTTGGCAGGATGCCCCACGCCCATCAGATAGCGGGGCTTTCCCGCTGGCATGTGCGGCATCAGCGCCTCGAGGCAGCGGTACATCTCTGCGTGACTCTCCCCCACCGACAGGCCGCCGATCGCGTAGCCGGGGAAGTCCATCGCACTCAGCTCGTCAGCGCACGACGCACGCAGATCGTCAAACAGCCCGCCCTGGACGATGC
>JAGAYQ010000082.1 GCA_017940445.1 Pyramidobacter sp.
AGAACCCCGACGTTCTGTTCCAGGCGCGCGAGGCGTGCAACCGCTACTACTTCCGCGTGCCGTACATCGTTCAGTCCTATATGGACCGCATCAATGCCCTGACCGGCCGCAACTATCATCTGTTCAACTATTACGGCGATCCGATGGCCGAGCGCGTAGTCATCGCCATGGGCTCTGTCTGCGGCTGCCTTGAGGAAGTCGTCGACGAACTTCGCCGCCAGGGCCAGAAGGTCGGCTTTTTGCAGGTGCATCTGTATCGTCCGTTCTCGGCGGAGCATTTCCTCACGGCGCTGCCGGAGAGCGTGCGCTGCGTGACGGTGCTTGACCGCACTAAGGAAGCCGGCGCGCCCGGCGAGCCTCTGTACGAGGACGTCTGCTCGACGATGTCGAACGTGCTTCGCTCGCCGATGGTCATCGCCGGACGCTACGGCCTGTCGTCGAAGGACGTGACGCCTGCGCAGATGATCGCCGTGTTCGACAACATGGACTCGGTGCAGCCCAAAAACCACTTCACTGTCGGCATCACCGACGATGTGACGTACCATTCGCTGGAAGTCGGCCGCCCCGTCAACACGGAGAGCGACGGCACCGTCGACTGCAAGTTCTGGGGCCTCGGCTCCGACGGCACGGTCGGCGCGAACAAGAACTCGATCAAGATCATCGGCGACAACACCGATCAGTTCGTTCAGGCGTACTTTGAGTACGACACGAAGAAGTCCGGCAGCGTCACACGGTCGCACCTGCGTTTCGGCAAAAAGCCGATCCGCTCCACGTATCTGGTCACGCACGCCGATTTCGTGGCCTGCCATGTGCCGCAGTACGTGCAGAAGTACGACGTGACCGGCGAGCTGAAGGACGGCGGCACGTTCCTGCTCAACTGCGCCTGGACGCCCGAGGAGCTGGAGACGCACCTTCCGCCTGCGGTGAAGCGCGATCTGGCGCGGAAGCATATCAAGTTCTACACGATCAACGCGACGAAGATCGCCATGGAGATCGGCATGGGCAACCGCACGAATTCCGTGCTCCAGTCGGCGTTCTTCCGCCTGTCCGGCATCCTTCCTTATGAAGACGCCGTGAAATACATGAAGGCCGCGATCAAAAACACCTACGGCGCCAAGGGCGAGAAGGTGCTGAACATGAACTACGAGGCCGTCGACCGCGGCGGCGCGAACGTCGTCCGCATTGAAGTCCCTGCCTCGTGGGCGAACGTGCCCGACGAGTCGCACGAGGGCAAGGTCGATCCGCTGCTTCCCGATTACATCCGCAAGGTGATGATCCCCGTCAACAACCTCAAGGGCGACGATATCCCGGTGAGCGTGTTCGCCGACGCTGCCGACGGCACGGTGCCGCTGGGCACGTCGAAGTACGAAAAGCGCGGCACTGCCGTGATGGTCCCCGAATGGGACGCGAGCAAGTGCATCCAGTGCAACATGTGCTCGTTCGTCTGCTCGCACGCTGCCATCCGTCCGTTCCTCGTCAGCGAAGAAGAAGCGGCCAAGGCGCCCGCGTCGTTTGAGACGGTCACTGCGCGCGGCCTGGGCGAGCGCAAGGATCTGAAGTTCCGCATCCAGGTCAGCGCCCTCGACTGTGTGGGCTGCGGCAGCTGCGCTCAGGTCTGCCCGGCCAAGGACAAGGCGCTGGTGATGAAGCTGCTCGACACCCAGCTTCCGCAGCAGAAGAACTGGGACTATGCGATGACCCTGTCGCCCAAGGCCAACCCCATGGACAAGTTCACCGTCAAGGGCAGCCAGTTCGAGACGCCGCTTCTGGAGTTCTCCGGCGCCTGCGCCGGCTGCGGTGAAACGCCCTACATGAAGGCGATGACGCAGCTGTTCGGTGACCGCATGTACGTTGCCAACGCCACCGGCTGCACCCAGGCGTGGGGCATGGCGTGCCCGTGCGTGCCCTACCGCAAGAATGAGCGCGGGCACGGTCCGGCCATCTCCAACTCGCTGTTCGAGAACAACGCTGAGTACAGCCTCGGCATGTGCCTGGCCGTTCAGCAGCAGCGCGAGCATCTGCTCATCACCGCCGACAAGCTGCTTTCCGGCGACACGAAGGACCCCGAGCTGATCCGCGCGCTTCGCGACTGGAAGGATCATTACAACGTCGGCGAAGGCAGCCGCGCCTACAGCGATGCCGTTGAGCGCGCTGCTCTTATGGCCCGCGCCAAAGGCGAGGACACACTGGCCTTGCGCGATCTGCTGAACAACACCGAGCACCTTGTGAAAAAG
>JAGAYQ010000083.1 GCA_017940445.1 Pyramidobacter sp.
AACAGGCTCTGCCAGCCTTCACGGCCGTCCGGCGTGCTGCCCCAGGTGACACCCGTCAGCCCGCCGCCGTGCCACATCAAAAGCGGGTATTTGGCCCGCGGCTTAGCCAGGCGCGCGTATTCCACATACATCTGCCCGGCCTCGAACTGGCCGTTGAGGTCCACCATCTGCTCGCTCCCGTCCTGACAGACGAAGGAGCGCTTCGGCTGCCCGTGCACGATCACCTCGTGCCCGTCCACGAAAAAACTGCCGAGATCCTTCAAAACGATGCTGTCCATCGAAAAAGCCTCCTGATACGGAGCAGTTTTATTTCTTAAGTTACGGATTTTATTATATAACGATGCGTCAAAAAGTAAAGGTAATTTTACATAAAAGCCCGGCCGAATCGTTGGGAAAAGGGCATCAGGCGTTCATCTGACCGCGCACGCTGTTTTCTCCGATGTAGTTATCGTACCGTGTTCATTTTATCTCTTTTCTGCCCGTTACGACCGCTGGGCGCGGGGCGGAGAGCTTTTGCCGGCGAACTCCGGGCGGGCGAAGAACGCCTGTGTGACAATCGAGATCTGCGGCGCGAACAGCCACAGCGAGAGCAGATTGGGCAGCACCATCAGACCGTTGCAGAAATCGGCCGCATTCCACATCACGCTCACAGCCGTGACCGCGCCGAGGAACGTGAAAGCGAGGTGGATCAGGCGATAGGGCAGGATCGCCCTGACGCCGAACAAAAACTCGGCTGCCGTCTCTCCGTACCATGCCCAGCCAAGGATGGTCGAGATGCCGAAAAGGATCAGCGAGGCGGTCAGCACCGCGTCGCCGAAGCTGCCCAGCGTGCCCTTCCAGGCCAGGTTCGACAGGGCCACGCCCGTCTCGCCGCTGTTCCAGATGCCGGAGGTGAGCACGATCAGTGCCGTGAAGGTGCAGACGACGATCGTATCGACAAACACCTCGACAACGCCGTACAGCGCCTGACGCGTGGGCACGTCCACTCTGGCCGTCACGTGGATGAGCGGGGACGAGCCGCAGCCGGCTTCATTGGAGAATATGCCGCGGGCCACTCCCATTCTCATGGCATGAAGCATCGTCGCTCCGGCGACACCGCCGACGACCGCGTCGCCGCTGAACGCGCTGACGAAGATCATTCGGAAGGCATCGGGGATCCTGTCAAAATTGAAGATGATGATGACCGTGCCGAGGAGCAGATACATGCCGGCCATCAGCGGCGTCAGCAGCGAAGTCACCGCGGCGATTTTCCTGATGCCGCCGAAGATGACCAGCCCGACGATGAGCGCCAGCGCGGCGCCCCAGAGAGCCGGATGCACGTCGGGGAACGACACGCGCAGCGCTTCGGCGATCGAGTTGCTCTGTACCGCGTTGCACGAGACCAGCGCCACCATCGTGCAGAACGCCGCGAATGCGCTGCCGAGCAGCTTGCCCAAAGTCTTGTTCTTCATGCCGCGGGAGAGGATGTACATCACGCCGCCGCGGTAGCTGCCCTGCGGGTCCTGCTCGCGGTATTCCATGGCCAGCGCGATCTCGGCAAATTTAGTCGCCATGCCGAACAGTGCCGATACCCACATCCAGAACACCGCTCCCGGTCCGCCGAGGGCGATGGCCGAAGACACGCCGCCGATGTTGCCGATGCCGATACACGACGACAGTGCCGCCGAAAGCGCCTGATACGGCTTGATGTCTCCCGCGCCTGACTCTTTGCGGAGGATGCTGCCGAAGCATTCGGAAAAAGCCGTACCGATCCGCCTGAACTGGACGCCGCCCGTGCGCAGCGTCATGTAAACGCCCGTTCCGACAAAAACAGCCAGCATGACCGGTCCGAAAAGGAATCCGTTGGCCGCGCCGAAAAATTCGTTCAAAGCTTCTGTGACCGTCATGAAAAGATCGACTCCTTGCTTTTTTGTATGTGGATCAAAAATGGCTGCAAAAAGCCCGGCTCCGGCATGGGCGCAGGAGCCGGGACAGGACGGTCAGGCTTCGGAGACCGAGTTGAACGCCTGGTCGAGATCGGCGATGATATCGTCGATGTGCTCGGTGCCGATCGAGAGGCGGATCGTCCCCGGGGTGATGTTGACGGAGGCGAGCTCTTCCTCGGTGAGCTGTCCGTGAGTCGTGGTGGCGGGGTGGATGACGAGGGACTTCACGTCGGCAACGTTAGCCAGCAGCGAGAAGATCTTCAGATTGTCGATGAACTTGAACGCCGCTTTCTGCCCCCCTTTGATCTCGAATGTGAAAATCGACGCGCCCCCGTTCGGGAAGTATTTCTTGTACAGCGCGTGGTTGGGATGCTCGGGCAGTGAGGGATGATTGACCCTGGCCACCTTGGGATGCCTGCTCAGGTAATCGACGACTTTGAGCGCGTTTTCGACGTGACGTTCGATGCGCAGCGAAAGCGTCTCTGTGCCCTGGAGCAGCAAAAAGGCGTTGAACGGCGAGATGGCCGCGCCCTCATCACGCAGGATGATCGCGCGCACGTATACCGCAAAAGCGGCCCGGCCTGCCGCCTGCAGGAACGAAACTCCATGATAGCTGGGGTTGGGCTCGACCAGATGCGGGAACTTGCCTGACGCGGCCCAGTCGAACGTCCCTCCGTCAACGATGATGCCGCCCATCGTGGTACCGTGCCCGCCGATGAACTTGGTGGCGGAATGAACGACGATGTCCGCTCCCCATTCGATCGGGCGCACCAGGAACGGCGTCGCGAACGTGTTGTCGATCACCAGCGGAATCCTGTGCGCGTGGGCGATCTTCGCGATCGCTTCGATGTCGGGGATGTCGCTGTTGGGGTTGCCGTTCGTCTCGATGTAGACGAGCCTGGTGTTCTCTTTGATCGCCGTTTCGACCGATCCCGGATC
>JAGAYQ010000084.1 GCA_017940445.1 Pyramidobacter sp.
GCATGATCAGGCTCAGGCCAAAGACGGGCGTGGTGATGTTGCGAACCTGGAGCTCGGCAAAAACGCCGTTGACGGCCGCGTTGAGCGCGGCCATCCAGACGATCGGCCGCAGCCATTTTCCCTTGAAGAACGCGAATGCCGCCAGGTAAAACACGACGCACCCGGCGAAGAAGAACCACTCGCGTTCCCAGGCCGGTACGCTGCGCAGCGGCACCCATTGAGGCTGAAGCGTGACGAAAACGAGATAGAGCAGCCAGACGGCGCCGAGAAAATCGATCTTCACCGGCGTGGCTTTTCCGTCGGTAAAGAGGCTGCCACCGCACGAAAGCGCCATCAGCCCCACGGGGACGAGTGAGAAGACCCACTTCATCAGGTGCAGCGTCTGAAAGAACGTGCCTCCGGAATAGATCAGGTTCGGCAGCGCAAGTCTGGCTGCAAAAAGAAGTAAATACCAGCAGTCGCGAAACGTCCAGCCCTCGTCGCCAGCCGGTGGGGCAGCGAGCAGTTCTTCGGGCGCGGGCAGGTTCGCTGAGAGGTCATTGACAGGTTCCATTGACACCATGACGCGATCTCCTTTGAAAAAGTATAATTGAATAGCAAACACAATCATATTATCACATTTTTCCCTGTATCCGGCAATGGAATGCGCATTCTCCCGCAAATATTTTATTCTGTCTTTTCTTTAAGTTTTGCACTTTTTCTCACGATGCGCTACAATAACCACTTGATAAGCGTCATTTTTTGATTTGGAGGCGCGGCAATGGGTCGACATGAAGCAGACAGCAGCACACGCGGCGCGAGAAGTCCCGCGGCGGCGCAGACGGGGCGAAGAACCGTGCTGCCTGAAACGCCCCTCTCGGTTCGGGGGACACGCAGGACGCGTGCTGATGAAAATGGAACAGAGGCGCGTCCGGCGGCGAAAGAAGCGTCTTCGCCCCGAAGTCCGGCGCGCGCTAAAACGCCGCGTACGCTGAGCGGAAAGCTCAAGTGGCCGCAGCGCAGCCGGCCGGCTGTCCGTCCTCTGGAGCCTGCTGATGTGCCTCCCCGGCCTGCGGAGCGTCCTGCCGCCGAGCCCAAGCGGATGCCGCCGGAGCCTCAGCGGCCTCCAGCTCCGGCTCAGACGGCCGAAATGAAACAGTCATCTGCCGCGCACACAGGACCAGGCGCCGCAAAACAGCCCAAGCCGGTCAGAGCGCCTGTCAAAAGCAGAAGAGGACTGCCGCTGCCTCTGCGCCGGGCGCGCCCTGATGAGCCCGCTCGTCCGAAAGTCCCCCTGCGCGTGCGTGCGGTGCACTTCGTTCTGTGCCTGATCATCCTGGCTGCCGCTGCGTGGTTTTACAGGATCTGGGAGCGGCAGACGCGGCACGAGGCGCTGCCGCCGATGTTCATGCCGCAGCCTTATTACTATGAAGAAGAACAGCCTGTCCATGCTCTTCTGCTCTGGCGCGAAAAGGTGATCACGTCGCCGGTCGCAGGCACGGTGCAGCTGGCTGCGGGGCAGAAAGCCTGGACCGTTGCCGCGAACGACGTGGTGGCGACGGTGCTCTCGCGCGGACGCGGCACGGCCGTGAGAGTCCCTTCACGGGGCTATTTTCTGCCCGCGCTCGACGGCGTCAAGGACACATGGGAGTATTCGTCGCTCTGGCTCGGTTCCGGACTTCTGCCCAAATCGCCGGAGCTGAACTGGGTGCACGACCTGAGCCCGCTGGACCAGTCCCGGGCGGTGGGGCGGCTGATCGCACTCCCGCAGGACCCGCGCGCCATCTTCTATCTCAACCTGACTGACACGCTCCGGGCGGCGCTGGAGCGCGGCACGCTCACCATCAGGCGCGAGTCGCGCGGCCCAAAGTGGACAGCGCGCGTGCGCGTCTTCGTGAAATACAGCGAGCAGCGCGCCAAGGTCTGTCTTGACATGCCGTATTTCCCGATCGACATGGTCCAGTCGCGCGAAGCTGATTTCCTTGTCTGTTCAGACGAGGATTCCGGTCTGCTCGTGCCGGATTCGGCCGTGACGATCCGCAGCGGCACCTACGGCGTGTTCGAGCTGGTCGGCGATCAGCTGGTATTCCGCAGCATCACAGGAAAGCCCGTCCGTGACGGCATGTTCTTCGTCTCTTCGGGGCTTTCGCCGGGAAATCCGGTCATCGTGAACGCTGCCAATGCAGAGGAAAAGAGGGTCCGTTTATGGTAGCAACAGAAATGTCTGAAAGGATCCAGGGCATCCTGGACCGCATCAGCGAGGCTGCGCGGCGCAGCGGACGCGACGCGCGCGACGTGACGCTGTTGGCCGTCAGCAAGACGAAACCGCTGGAGACGGTGATCGAGGCGGCCCGTACCGGACTCGTCAGTCATTTCGGCGAGAATCATGTGCAGGAGGGGCAGGCCAAAGTTCCCGGCTTCCCTGCCGATCTTCCCGCCTGCTGGCATCTGATCGGACACCTGCAGCGCAACAAGGCGCGCAAGGCGGTCCAGTTTTTTGACGTGATCGAGAGCATCGACAGCGAAGAGATCGCTTCCGTCCTCGAGCGCATCTGCGCTGAAAGCGGACGGAAGCTGGAGGTGCTGATCGAGGCGAACAGTTCCGGCGAAGCGTCGAAGACCGGCACGCCGTGGGATGACGTCCCCCGTCTGGCCGATCATGTGCGCGCGAATTGTCCTCATCTCGTCCTTCAGGGACTGATGACGATCGGACCGCTGGGCGGCGACGAAAAGGCCGTGCGCGGCGCTTTTGCGGCCACCCGCGAACTTCGCGACAGGCTCCGCGTCGCGCCGGGCGATCTGCCGCGCCTTTCCATGGGCATGAGCGGCGATTTTGAATGGGCAATCGAAGAGGGCAGCACGCAAGTGCGAGTCGGCACCGCAATCTTTGGACACCGATAGGAGGTCTTTCAGTTGAGTGGCAAATTACGCGCTTTTTTAGGCCTGAACGACAGCGGTGATGTCGTCGTGGAATCTCACCGCAAGCGCCGCACCGATTACATGAAGAAGATCCAGCGTCTCGTCGTTCCTGACGATGAGAGCGAAGAGGCGGCGCCAGAGAACATCGTCACCGCTCCGGCGGAAGAAGCTCCCGCAGAGCCTGCACCCGAAGAGGCCGCTGCGCCCCAGGACGAAGAAGCGGCGCCCGAAGCGCCTGTCGAGGCTGTCGCAGAAGCTCCTGCCGCTGAGGAATTGCCCGAAGAGGAGCCGGAAGCGCCCCTGCCTCGCCGTTCCGGCCGCCGTTATAGCGAGAGCGGTGAGCGGAAAGAGAAAAAATCGTTCGCGTCCCGCTTCTTCCACATGGGCGATTCGCTGCGTCGTCCGGCCGAGAGCACCGGCACGCTGATCCTCGTCAAGACCGGGGCGCTTGAGATGCTCGAAGATATCGAGGATGCGCTCGTGAGCGGCCAGACCGTTCTGATCGACTTTGAACGCACAGAGCGCAAGACTGCCGAGGCCGCGATCACCCAACTGCTCAACTTTATCCGTCTGCACAAGGGCGCGTTTTACGCGGTCACGCGGACGAGCATGCTCCTCTCTCTGCGCCGGGATTCCGTGGTGGAGTGGCGTCCGGGCGGCGACGCCGGGGAGCAGTAAGGATGGTCGGCGAGCCGGACCTGCTCAAAGTTGTCGACGTGGAGAGCGTCGTTTTCTCGCGGGGGCTGCGCGGCTACGACCCCGACGAAGTGGATGAGTTCCTTGATCATGTGGCTGACACGATCCAGCACTATGCTGAGCTTCGCGCCGCCGATCAGATGAAGATCCGCGAGCTGGAAAACTCCATCCGCGAAAACGACGAACTGAAGGCGTCGCTTCAGAATGCGCTCGACATGGCCAAGCGCACTTCGGAGGACTTTCTGGCTTCGTCGCACAAGGAGAGCGAGGCCGTGCTGGCTCAGGCCAAGGCTCGCGCCGAGGCTATCCTCGCCGACGCCGTGTCGCAGAAAGCGCAGCTGCTCAGCGAGATCGACGAGCTCAAGCGCGCCCGCGAGCATTTTGTCGCCGACGCGAAAGCCGCGGTGCTGCGCTACAACATGCTCCTTGACGGACTTCAGGAGAAAAAAGAATCATGACGGGGATCCTTCGTCTTGAAGATCCTGTGACCTCCGTGCGCGGGATCGGCGAGGCGAAGGCGCTGCAGCTCGAACGGCTCGGCATCCGCACGGTTGAGGATCTGATCTATTTCTTCCCACGCCGCTACGAAGACCGCCGTCAGGTCGTGCCCCTCAAGGCGCTCGTTCCCGGCGGGCCTCCACAGGCGTTCCGGGCGCGCGTCGTATCAGTCGAACACCGGATCGCCATGCGCAACCGCAAAATGAACATCCTCCGCGTCTGCCTCAGCGACGGCGCAAGCGTGGTCTGGGCACTGTGGTTCAACCGCTGGAACCTGAAAAATCTCTTCCAGACGGGCATGGAACTGGCGCTGTACGGCTCGCTGGAACCGCGGCGTCCTGTGCCGGAGCTGCTCAATCCCGAATTTGAGATCCTCGACGGCGACGATCCCAAAAGCGTCGGCCGCATCGTTCCTGTTTATCCGATGACGGCGGGGCTGAACGAAAAGTGGCTGCGGCGCGTCATCAGCTCGGTGATCGATGAGGCAGCTCCTGCTTTGCCCGAGATCCTGCCGGAGCCGATCGTCAAAAAGTACGGTTTTCTCGCGCCTGCCGCGGCAGTGCGCGAGATGCATCAGCCCGGCGATGAGGAGACGTTCCGCGCAGCGCGGCGCCGTCTGGTCTATGAGGAGTTTTTTCTTCTTCAGACGGGGCTGGCGCTGAGACACCGCAGCAGCTGTCTTGAAAAGAAGGCGCCGCCGCTGACGGGCGCGCCCGATCTGGTCAGACGCTTTCGCGAGCGGCTCGCGTTCGAGCTGACAGAAGATCAGCAGCGTGTCTGCGAGGAGATCTCTGCCGACATGCGCACGTCCACACCGATGAACCGCCTTCTTCAGGGCGATGTCGGTTCCGGCAAGACGGTCGTGGCGGTGCTGGCGCTGCTCCAGGCGCTCGATTCGGGCGTGCAGGCGGCGCTGATGGCGCCGACGGCCGTGCTGGCGACTCAGCACGCCGTGAATCTGCGCAAATGGCTGGAGCCGCTTGGCGTGGAAGTTGCTTTGCTTACGGGCGGACTGACGCCCTCCGAAAAAAAACGCGTTCATGAATCGCTGGCCAGAGGCACGATCCGCCTGGCTGTCGGTACGCATGCGCTCATCCAGGACGCGGTCAGGTTCCAGCGTCTGGGGCTGATCGTCATCGATGAACAGCACCGTTTTGGCGTGCTTCAGAGAAAAGCGCTCAACAGCAAGGCGGGCGACGAACAGCCGCACACGCTGGTGATGACGGCGACGCCGATCCCGCGCACGCTGGCGCTTTCCGTGTACGGTGATCTTGCCGTGTCGACGATCAGGCAGCTGCCGGCCCATCGACAGCCGATCCGTTCGGTGTGGATCGGCGACAACCGCCTGCCAAAAATGCTCCGGTTCCTCGATTCTGAGATCGAATCAGGCCGGCAGATCTACTGGATCTGTCCGCTCATCGAGGAAAGCGAGAACTTCGACGCCGCGCCCCTGGAATTCCGCTACCAGAAGCTCTGTCAGGAGTTCCCCCGCCGGCGCGTGGCGATGCTGCACGGCCGCATGAACGACAAGGAAAAAACGGCCGTGATGACAGATTTCGCTGCCGGAAAGATCGATCTGCTCGCTTCGACCACCGTGATCGAAGTCGGCGTCGACGTGCCCAATGCGTCGGTGATCGTCGTCGAAAACGCCGACCGCTTTGGTCTTTCACAGCTGCATCAGCTGCGGGGGCGCGTGGGACGCGGTCCTTATAGATCCTGGTGCATCCTCTACGCTGATCCTAAAAATCCCGAGGCCGAACATCGCCTCGACCAGTTCTGCTCGCTTTCAGACGGCTTTGCGGTGGCGGAGGCTGATATGCGTCTCCGCGGCCCGGGCGAGTTCTGCGGCGTCCGCCAGCACGGGCTGACCGACTTCCGCGTTGCCGATCTGATCAGGGACGGATCGGTGATGGAGACTGCCCGACGCGACGCTTTTGCGGTCGTCGAGGGGGGAGAACCGCAGCGCGATCATCCTCTGCTGATGAAAGCGGTCATGGCCCGCTACGGTCAGATGCTCGACATCGTAAGGACGGCGTGACGGACATGAATACGAACATCGACGATTTTTACGCGCTGCCGCAAAGCAGCGATATGAAATGGGAGACGATCCTGACACGCCTCCTTTCCGTGCCGCGCACCCGAGCCGACCTGGAGCGCCGCCTGCGCGAGCGGGGCTGTCCGCGGGAAGCGGCCGACGAGCTGCTCGATAGGTATGAACAGGCTGGTTTGATCGACGACCGGGCCTATGCCGTGCTTTATGTCGATTCCAAGCGCGATTTCGGCATCCTGCGGCTGCGTGACGAGCTGAGAGCCCGCGGCGTCAGCCGCGAAAACATCGACGATGCGCTCGATGAATGCGAAGTCGACGAAGCGGAACGGGCGTTTTGTCTTCTCGAACGCTGGCACGCTCTTCCCGGCATGACGCCGGAAAAGCTCGACGGCCGTCTGCGCCGGCGGGGCTTTACGGGCGCCGCTGTGCGCGAGGCGATGGCCCGTCTGCGCAGCGCGGCCGAAGATGAATAAGGCTGAATAATACTGTTTTTCGTTAAAACGGCTAATGCCTTTTAGCCGTTTTATAGCGCCGAAGGCGCGTCGAAAAACGCATGAGACGGCGTGGCGCCTGCAAGGCGCCGACTGCCGCGCCTGACTTGGGCGCGGCCTCGCGATTTGCTTTTTAATCGCGAAAGAGTATAAAAAGGACGAGACGGAATTGCGAGTTCCGCCTCGTCCTTTTTATGTTATGATGCTGGAACTGGTTGGGAGCACGTGAGCAGCAAAGTTTTTGCGGGGAAAAAGATCATTTTTGTCAAAGATATTCCTTTTCATATTGTGATAATGTTGCTGTCTCCTGACTTTATCACCTGAAAGTGAAAATAAATTTTCAATGAAAAACGGCCCTGATGATTTTACCCGCCTTCTTTTTCAGAAAAATGCCCTTGAGAAGTTCGCCAGTAAATTGTAAAATAAAAGTTGGTATAAGGTGACTTGTGTCAGACCGTTCCTTGACCGGCGATCGTGCTGATCGCGCCGGGAACGGTCTCGGACGTGGCGCCGCCGGGGCGGCGCGTATGTCTCTGTACATTTTGAGTGAAAGACTAAGGAGTGAAAATTTTGAGCATTTATGTGATCTTAGGAGTGCTGCTGGGCATCATCGCAGGCACAGCAGCCGGCATGTACATTGCCAAGGGAGTGGCTCGGCGCACGGTCGAAGAGTCGCGTCAGAAGGCTGAAAACATCGTCAAGGAAGCACAGGCAAGCGCCGCGCGTGACAGCAAAAATCTGCTTTCCGAGGCGCGCGACCAGGCGTCGAAAGTTCGTCAGGAAGCAGAAAGGGACGCCAAGGAGCGCCGCATCGAGATCCAGCGCACCGAGCGTCTGATCGAGCAGAAGGAAGAGCGTCTCGACCGCAAGCTGGAAAAACTCCAGCACCGCGAGGACGAGATGAAGGCACGCCAGGACGACCTCGAAAAGAAGGTCGCTGAGGCTGACGAGCTGTGCAAAAAGCGCGTCGGCGAGCTGGAGCGCGTGGCTCAGATGACCTGCGACCAGGCTCGCGATCAGCTGCTTCACGAAGTGGAAGAAAGCGCGCAGCGCAAGATCGGCCTCCGCCTCATCGAGCTTGAGGAGCAGGCGCAGCGCGATGCCAACAAAAAAGCCCGTGAGATCGTCATCACTGCCGTGCAGCGCTGCGCGGTGGAGAAGTCGTCTGACGTGGCGATCAGCACTGTTTCCCTTCCCAACGATGAGATGAAGGGCCGCATCATCGGCCGCGAAGGCCGCAATATCCGCGCCTTCGAGACTGCGACGGGCGTTGACCTGATCGTCGACGACACGCCCGAAGCCGTCACGCTGAGCTGCTTTGACCCTGTCCGCCGCGAGATCGCCCGCCTGTCGCTCGAAAAGCTCGTGGTCGACGGCCGCATCCATCCGGCCCGCATCGAAGAGCTCGTCGCCAAAGCGACGGCCGAAGTTGAAGAGTCGATCGCCGAAGCCGGCGATCAGGCCCTCATGGAGCTTGGCATCAAGCAGATGAATCCCGAGCTGGTCCGCACGATCGGGCAGCTCCGCTATCGCTACAGCTACGGGCAGAACGCCCTCCAGCACAGCCTCGAAGTGGCCTACATCTCCGGCATGATCGCCGCCGAGCTGGGCCTCAACGAGGAGACCGCGCGCCGCGCCGGACTGCTTCACGACATCGGCAAGGCCGTTGATTTCAAGGTCGAAGGACCGCACGCGCTCATCGGCGCCGACCTTGCCAAGCGCTACGGCGAGCCGCCCGAGGTCGTCAACGCGATTGCCTCGCACCATGAGGATGTGGAAGTTGCCACCATCTTCGACACCATCGTCGCGACTGCCGACGCGATCAGCGCTGCCCGACCCGGAGCCAGACGCGAGAGCATCGACGCCTACGTCAAGCGTCTTGAAAAGCTGGAGACGGTCGCCAACAGCTTTAAGGGCGTCAGCAAGGCCTTTGCCATCCAGGCCGGCCGCGAAGTGCGCGTCAACGTCGCGCCTCACGTGCAGGACGAAGCGGCTGTGGCCAAGCTGGCGTACGACATCGCCCGCAAGATCGAGGAAGAGCTCAAGTATCCGGGGCAGATCAAGGTCACGGCGATCAAGGAGATCCGCGCTTCGGATCTTGCCAAGTAGAGAATTGTCATGAGGATCTTATTTACTGGAGACGTCGTCGGCCGCCCCGGCCGCGACGCCTTTTTCGCACTTTTGCCCCGGCTTCGCGCGCTGA
The DNA here is from genome assembly GCA_017940445.1 of Pyramidobacter sp. Lineage (GTDB taxonomy): Bacteria > Synergistota > Synergistia > Synergistales > Dethiosulfovibrionaceae > Pyramidobacter. The sequence continues at coordinate 8,837 of JAGAYQ010000084.1, forward strand.
AAGGCCCGTTCGATTTCGTCATCGTCAATGGCGAAAACAGCGCTGCCGGACACGGCCTCACCGAGAAGATCATGAACGAATTCTTCTCAGCCGGCGTCGATGTCCTCACCTCCGGAAACCACATCTGGGACAAACGGGAATTTCTAACCGTCCTTGATGAAGAACCGCGAGTGCTCCGCCCCCTCAATTACCCGCAGGGCGTTCCCGGCCACGGCTGGACCGTTGCGGTCTCGCGAAGCGGAAAGAAACTGGCAGTCGTCAGTCTTCAGGGACGAGTCTTCATGCCCCTGACCGACTGTCCCTTCAAGGCTATGGACGCGCTCCTTCCGCAGCTGAATGACGTTCCGGTTTTTGTTGATTTTCACGCCGAAGCCACTTCTGAAAAGAGAGTTATGGGACTGTACCTCGACGGCCGCATCTCCGCGCTCGTTGGCACCCATACCCACGTCCAGACTGCCGACGAGGAGATCCTTCCCGGCGGCACGGCC
>JAGAYQ010000085.1 GCA_017940445.1 Pyramidobacter sp.
CCCGAGCAGATGGCCGAGGCGGCCGCTTCCATCCCCGCCGTCGTCGTCAACGAGCCGGCGCCCGAAGAGCGTATCGAGCAGATCGAGCACGAAGCGCCCGCATTTGATGAGCCGCAAGCGCAGCAGCAGCCGGACGTCGAAACGTCGTTCGACCTGCGAAGAACGGTGGAGCACAAGGGCGAGACCTACGCGCGCGTTGAGCTTGACCGTGATAAATTGACCGGCGAGGCAGTGACGCGCGCCGAACGCATGTACATGATCGAGTGTCCCGGCGCCCCCGTTGGCGCGATGCAGACGTCGCTCACGTTTTACATGATCCTGGGCAGCATCGCCGCCGGCATTCCCTACGCCGTCGTCAAGAAGATGGACGGCTTTGACAGTGCCCGCCTGGGCAACGCCGCGCTGGCGCTTTTTTTCGGTCGGTAGGCCGCACCACGCCCGGCGAGCTGCGCACTATCTGCCTGCGCCTGGCCGGACGGTATTTCAGCAGCGCCCTGGAATTCTCCCGCCTGCCGCTTGATGAGCTGCGGCTGTGGATTGACGCGGCGGTGTCGGAGAGTCAGGGCAGACGTTGACATTTGTGTAATTTGAGTTAGAATCCTTCTATCAAAGAATCCTTTGTATGTTCACCCCTGACAGTAAGTCCTTCACTTGTTCGAAGAGTGCCGAACTCAGGGGTTTTTCATAGGGGGCGTTCTCTTATGAAACGCGTGTCATTTGTCGTCTCATGTGAAACACTCACTCATTACTTGCACGCAGATATTTTTGTGTGCTATAATCTACTTGCAAAAACGAAGTGCCGTATCACGTACAGCACCAAAAGAAAAGGCCCCGCCGCTGCGAACGGTTAGGGGCCTTTTTGGTGCTTAGGCTCTGGTGCTGCGAGTTACCGCCTGTCGAGCCATTTGCAGATGTAGTATGATACTACCCCTGCTGCGACAGAGTGCAAAAACGAAACGAACATGCCGATCATGTACAAACACCTCCCTTCTCGATGTGACATGAGAGCGGGCTGTGCCGTGCAGCGCCACGGAGAAAGTATAACACGATTATTTTAAAATGACATTTCAGCCGCCCTCAGCCGAGGCGCGGCTTTTTTGATACCTGCACGGAGGTGGACGAAATGGCGAAGATGTACGAAGTAGGGCTGAAGCTGTCCGCCGCAATCGACCCTAAACTGCGCGGCGCGTTCGCCTCTGCGCAGGAGAGTATGCGCGCCCTCGGCAACGGCATGAAGGCAATGCAGGACCGCCTCGGCAATATGGACGCGTGGCGAAAGCTGAGCGGCAGCGTCAAGGACACCAAGCAGCAGTTCGGCCTGGCCAAACAGGAAATGGAACGCCTGCGCGCCCAGATGGCCGGCGTTGAAAAGCCCACGAAGACCATGGCCCACGCCTTTGCCGCGGCCAAAGACCGCGTCTTCGAGCTGGGCGACCGCCTGCGCAGCCAGAGAACAGAACTGGCCGAGATGAGCGCGGCTATGGAAAAAGCCGGCATCTCCACGCGCAACTTCGGCGCCGAGCAGCAGAGATTGCAGGAGCAGATGGCGAAGATGACCGCGCTGCGCGAGCGCATGGCCGCCAACGCCTCGGCCATTCAGGCCAACGACGCCCGCAAAGCCGCCCTCAAACAGAAGATGCTCGG
>JAGAYQ010000086.1 GCA_017940445.1 Pyramidobacter sp.
ACCTGGTCGCAGAATGCGAAAAGGCCAAGGACACCACCCTGGCGAGGTTCCTCTACGCACTGGGTATCCGTCATGTCGGCGAAACCACCGCAAGGACACTGGCGGAACATTTCGGCAGCCTCCGTGCCATCATCGATGCCACTGAGGAACAGCTGTTGCAGGTCGAGGATATCGGTGGTACCGTTGCCGCATCCATCAAGGCCTTCTTTGCCGATGGGCATTCCATGGCGTTGGTCAACCGGCTGCTGGCAAACGGTGTCTATTGGGCAGAAGGCGAGGGCAGGAAACAGAATCAGGTGCTGGCAGGCAAACGGTTTGTGCTGACAGGCACCCTGCCGACACTGACCCGTGATGCTGCTTCAGAACTGATCCTCAGCCTGGGCGGGAAAGTCAGCGGCTCCGTTTCCAAGAAAACCGATTATGTGCTTGCCGGGGCAGAAGCCGGCAGTAAACTTGAGAAAGCCCAGTCCCTTGGCATCACCATCCTGAGTGAAGAAACCTTCCTTGAGATGGTCAAGGCGGGAAAACAGGCATAACGCAGGACAACAACGATAAACCATAAGAAACCATGAGCGTCAGAAAAATCCTGAAAATGGGCAGACAGCTTCTGCTCGAAGAATCAGAACCCATCACTGAATTCGATACCCCGGAACTCCATCAGCTGGTTGCCGATCTCTGGGAAACCATGAAAGCCACCGAAGGCGCCGGACTGGCGGCACCGCAGATCGGTGTGCTCAAACGGGTGGTCGTCTTCGGCTATGACAAGGACTACCATCCAGAGAACATGAATGAAATCCCTGCAACCGTCCTGGTCAATCCAAAACTGACCCCGCTGACCGAAGAATTCGAAGAACGGTGGGAAGGCTGCCTTTCCATCCCCGGGATGCGTGGCGCTGTGCCCCGTTACACCAAGGTCCGTATCGATGCCTATGATGTGACTGGCAAGCCTTTCTCCTGCGAAGCGACGGGTTTCCATGCCCGGGTCGCCCAGCAGAAAGTGCCAGATCTGCACCTGTGGCTTGCGCTTTTCGGTCATGGGCACGCGCTCGGGTTCGGCCTCGTACCATTTGGGCGTACCTTTTTCTCCGGTCAGCTGGTTAACGTGGCAGGCGCGCCTTCTCGCGCCGATCAGGCTGTTGCCGCAGGCCAGCTGCGTGCGGAACCACGGCACAAAGCTGCCCTTGTGCACGCTGTTGAACCACAGCGAAACTTCGGCCAGCTCAACGGCGGTGTCGTTGAGGTCGATGCCGTACACGCACCTGTCGGCGATGAACATCTTGACGTGCTGCAAGCGTTCGGCGCGCTCTTCCAGCGGGATGCTCTCGCCGCGCTCTTTCTGCCGCAGGTCGAGGTAGGCTTCGGCCAGCTGATTGATCGTCTCGTTGAGGAAGGCGGCGCTGCCCATGGCCGGCTCCATAATGCGCAAAGCCAAAATATCGTCGGCGGTCTTGCCCTGCAGCAGTTCGCCCAGCGCGTGCGTGACTAAGCATTTGGTCAGCACTTCGGGCGTGTAATAACTGGCGCTAGTCTCGCGCTCGCGGCCGCTCATGCGATAGATGAACGTGCCGGCGGGGTAGCTTTTTAAGCTGCCGTCGGGGGTGCGCACGCGCTCTTTTTCCGGGTCGTAGCGGTCGAGCTGCTCTTCGGGCACGAACCAGGCGGCTTCCAGCACGTCGGCTTTGTCGGCTGCGCGCTTCACTTCGTAGAGCGTCTCGCGCGCGAAAAAGCCGCGGTACGACAGCAGGGCCTCGTACACGGCGCCCATCTGGCTGATGCCGAGAGCCGAGTAGCTGATGCGGCCGCGGCGTTCTTTGCGGCTGCGGGGGCGGGTGACGCTGAGGCTGTCCAAAATCTTCAACAGTGTTTCGTTGCTAAGCTCGGCGCTTGTGATCAGCGGCGTCAGCGCTGTGTCAAAGATGTGTCCCTTGAGCGGATCGATGAAGAAGACGCCGTGGGTGGAAGCGGTCTCGGCGATCTGCGCGCGGTCTTTGGGAAAGCCGTCGTAGATCAGGCGGAACAAGGTGTTCAGCGACTGGTTCAGGTAGGTTCCGTTCAGCACCGAAGGGTTCTGCGCCGTCTGTGCATCGAGGGCGTCGACCACATCGCGCAGGCTTTCCAGCGAATAGGCTCCGGCGTACTCCTGCGATTTCATTGGCGCGTAGTCCAGCTCGGCGCGCGATTCCAAAAACAAAATAAAAAGCAGCCGGTACATAAAGCGCAGACATTCCAGGCTGAGTTCTTTGGCAAACGCGGCGTTTTGCTCTTCGGTCATAGCGCTCACGTCGCCCCCGCAGCTTTTCAGGCAGCGGATCACCTCGCGGGCAAGAGGTTCTTCGCCCTGCGGCAGACCGCTTAGATCGCCGCCGCGCGCTTTGATACAGCGCACCACTTCGTTGCCGAGCAGTTCTATCGATTCGCGCAAGGCGTATTTGAGGTCGGCGGAAACGGCAGCAGCGTGTTTGTGCGAGCTTTCTTCCAGCAGGTCAAGCTTCGGTTCGCCCTCGTCGGGGCACAGGCTGTCGCGGTGCAGCAGCACCGCCATGGCCTGGAGCGTGGTGTCCTCACGGCGGCCGAAAATATCGTCAAGGTCAAAGATAATGGCGCGCTTAGCGTTCCATTTGCTGCGGTCGGCAAGCACGATCTGGCGCGGCGAAATCAGCAGCAGCCAGCGCGGTGCCGGCGAGTCTAGGCGGAAAAAGATGCTGCTGACGAGAGATTCGGCGTCGGCGCAGTCAAATCCGGGCAGGTTTTGCCTTTCGCCCGTTTCGGGACTGACGACGGCGCATTGCAGAGCGTCATGCTCCACGTCGGCGGGATCGACGGCAAGGGCCCAGAGCCAGGGATCGCCGCCTGTGTGTTCAACGTGATGGAGCACTTCGAGTGATGCCGTATCATCAAGAGCGACTTTGCCTCCTGTCAGCGGGCTCCAGTCGAGGGCATCGAGCACGACAGCCGCGGTGAGGCGCACGTTTTCGGCCCGCGTTGCGTCGTCGATGCGCGATGTGGCACGAGAG
>JAGAYQ010000087.1 GCA_017940445.1 Pyramidobacter sp.
CATCAGGCTCATTTAATCAGTGTCTCCTTAACGGCGCAAATTTTGGGGGTCGTGTTGAAAGGACGCGGATTCGGTTATGAATACTTTTGCGACAATCTTCCTGATCGTCTCTCTGGGGTATCTTCTGGGGCGCGTGACGGTGCGCGGTATTTCGCTCGGCACGTCGGGCATTCTGCTCGTGGCGCTGGTGATGGGGCACTTCAATTTCGTCGTGCCGGCGGTGGCGAAAAATCTGGGGCTGGTCTGCTTCGTCACGGCGGTCGGCGTGATCGCGGGGCCCGTGTTCTTTGAGAATTTCCGCCAGAAGGCGATCGCCTATGTGGTGCTGGGCTTTTTGACGATCATGCTGGGCGCGGCGATCTGCGTCTTCTGCATCAAGGTCTTCGGCACGCCGAAGGCGCTGTGCGTGGGGCTGCTCAACGGCGCTCTGACGAGCACGCCGGGGCTGGCTGCCGCGCTGGAGGCGACGGGCGATCCGATCGCTTCCGTCGGCTACGGCATCGCCTATCCTTTCGGAGTGCTCGGCGTCGTGCTGTTCGTTCAGGTCCTGCCCAAGCTGCTGGGCACGAACATGGCCGAAGAGGTGAAGTCGCTCACGGCGCGCACGGCTTCTGACAAGCCGAAGAAGATGTTCGGCTTCGAGGTCGATCCGTTCGGCTACTTCGCGTTCGGCGTCGCGGCCTTTACGGGCGCGCTCATCGGCGCGGTCAAGATCCCGTTGCCCGGCGGCGCGCAGTTCAGCCTCGGCACGTCGGGCGGACCGCTGCTGACCGGTCTGCTCGTGGGTTTTTTGAACGACAAGGGCTTCAAGTGCTTTGACTCGCACAAGGAAACGCTGAACGCCATCCGCGAGTTCGGCCTGGCGATGTTCCTGCTCGGCGCGGGCACGGAGGCCGGCAAGGGCTTTGTCGAGGTGGTGCGTCAGTACGGCTGGTCGCTGTTCTTCCAGGGCGCGCTGATGACGCTGCTGCCGATGATCCTGCTGTTCATCGTCGCCAAGGCGTTCTTCAGGCTGAGCACGCTCAACGCGCTTGGCTCCATTTGCGGCGGCATGACCAGCACACCTGCTCTGGGCACGCTGATCGCCGTGGCCGGCAGCGACGCTGTGACGACGGCCTATGCCGCCACGTATCCTGTGGCGCTTGTCTGCGTGGTGCTCAGCTCGCAGTTCATCGCCGTGCTGATGTAATCGATATTGAAAGGCAGCGAGCCGCGGTCCTGATTTTTTCTTCAGGATCGCGGCTCGCTTTGCGTTGCGGCGCCGGGAATTTTATGCTGTACCGCGGTGAAAAAGCTCTGCGCGAGCGGCTGACGGCGCCTCACGGAAATCTCACCGTCGATCCGGCGAACGCCGCCGCGGCTGCCGATGCTGTCGAAGCGTGGATGTTCAAGATGGGCGTGCCGGAGAAGCTGGCCGACATGGGCTACACCGAGGCTGACGTTGAAAAGCTGGTCCGCCTGACGCGCGAGACGCCTTCGCTCGGCGGCCTGCTCGACCTGGCTCCTGTCGAGGCCACGCCCGAGGTGGTCGGCAAGATCTACCGCGACTCGCTCAAGCCCCGCAAGTAAAGAAACGCTGATAAAA
>JAGAYQ010000088.1 GCA_017940445.1 Pyramidobacter sp.
ATGTCGCGCGTCAGCTTGCGGTCCAGCTCCTGCAGTCCGGCTCCGCCGCCGGTGTTGATCTTCTGCTCAAGGTCCCACAGCTGACCGCCGTTGACGGCGTCGGTGCTGCCCTTCGCGACGGTCCCGTCGGCCACGTTCGTGATCTTCTGACCGCCGGCGTTCAGGCCTTTGCCGCTGACGTAGGTCCTGCCGCCCACCTTGACGGCACCGCTGCCGATCGTCACTTTATCGCTGCCGCTGCCGGCTGTGATCGTGTCAAACGCGGGGGAATCGCTCGTCGAAACGGTATACTCAAGACCGCCCGACGACGTCTTGCCCTCTTTTAAGACGATGTTGCGTCCGGCTTTCAGCACCGTCGGCGAGCCGGCTTTGGACGTCGATTCACGCAGCTGTTTCACGGTGACGGCATCGGCGTCGTCGGTCCCTTCGGCGAGGCCGGTGATCTTTACACCGTTCATGGCAAAGCCGGATTTGCTGATCTTCGCGCCGCCGGTGATCGAGATCGAGCTGAGCGTCATGTCGTCGGCCGTGGCGATCGTGTATTCCGTGCCGCCGGCCGCGTTCGTGCCTTCGGTCACGGTGACGTTTTTGCCGGCGATTGTCGTGTTGTGCTTTGCCGCCGTCTCGGCGACGGGCGCCAGCGCCGAAGAGATCGCGTCGTCGGTTTCGGAACGGTTATAGACCTCGGTCTTGTTATACGCATCTGTGATGCCGTAACCAGCCAAAGTTGTGGCCTTATCTGCCTTATCGGCAGTGGCGGCCGAGATTGCATCGTCGGTCTTCGTGCGGGTGTACGCATCCGTGATGCCGTATCCTGCCAGCGACGTCGCCTTGTCGGCCTTGTCCTTCATTGCCTGATACACCGTACCGCCGGTGACGACGCCGCTGTCGTCTGCCGCGACTTTACCGTCCTTTTTCAGCTGAAGCTGACCATCAGTAAATATAAAATCGTCGCCCGCTCTTACGCTGATCACTGTTCCCGAAACGGCGATGCCGCTGCCGGCCGTTGGGGCCGCCGCTTTCAGCTGGGCGACGTTGACTGCGTCGGTGTCCTTCGTTCCAGCGGCCAGGCCGGTGAGCTGACGGGTGACATTGCCGTCATCGCCCACGGCGATGGCGTTGTGAGTGGACACCCAGGCGGTGCCTGTGCTGCTGCCTTTCAGGTAGGCGTCCGCATCGCCTGCCGTCCGGCTCGCCGCAGAGCCGCTGCCGAGCGCGACCGTATCCGGTACGGTCACCTTTGCGCCCTTGCCGACGGCAGCGGAATTATCGGCACCTGTTTCAACGATGCCGCCCAAGGCCGCAAGGGAGTTTTGGGCAAGCGCCAGGGACGAATCACCAAACGCCGTAGAAGCTAAGCCGCTGGCCGTTGTGCCGTTGCCCCAGGCTGTAGCGCCTTCACCGCTGGCTGCTGTAGAATCCCCCCATGCCGTAGCATGGGCTGCCGAAGCGGCTGTATTTGCCCCCCAGGCCGCAGCCTGCGCGGCTGTCGCCTGTGTCTGATAGCCCCATGCCGTTGAGTTTTCTCCGGAGGCAGTTGCGCCTGAGCCCCAGGCAGTGGAAAGGGTACCTTTCGCCCAGGTCCCGCTTCCGAACGCAGTTGCGCCCAAACCCATAGCAGTGCCTCCCGGATGTTCCTCGGTACCGATAATATATCCGCCCCAGGCTGTAGCGCCGTAAGCGCTGGCCTCTGAGCCCTGCCCAAACGCGGTAGCGTTCTCGCCGCTGGCTTAGGCAAAATTGCCCCAGGCAGTGGCGTGTTCACCGTCAGCTTTGGCATAATGGCCCCAGGCAGAAGATTCCGTTCCGGACGCAGCAACTGAATTGCCCTGAATTTTAGCCCCGTCACCGTCAGGCGCTCCCCATGCCGCAGACAGGCCGTATGCGCCTGTCAGGCAGGCGCTCAGCAGCAGCGCGCAGGCGACCCGTGACGCTGGGACAGCGCTGGTCTGCTTCCTTCTGCCAGCGTTATGGGGGGAATATATGATGTCTCGATGTTTCATGTCCGTTTTCTCCTTTTCGCCCTTTTAAGGGAAATTTGTGGTATTTATCTGTGTGCCGATGTGAAGAGTAAATATTTTTTGTCGTGTGTTTATTATATCATTGAATTTTCTGTTTTTATATTTCCCGGTCCGGGAATATCGGTCGGGAAGAGCTAATTGTGCCTTTTTAATCTTGCGAAAATGACGGCGAGGTTGTACGATAGCGCCAGAATAATTCGACAGAAAATCCAAGGGAGGATGGATCGCCATGAATTTGAAGGAAAAGATCGCTTCGACAGTCGACCGTATCGCGCCGGAGCTGATCAAGCTGAGCCATGACGTGCACGACAATCCCGAGCTGGGGATGCAGGAGTTCAAAGCCTGCGCCTGGCAGGTGGAGCTGCTTCGCAAGCACGGCTTCACAGTCGAGGAAAAGTTCTGCGGCATCGAAACGGCCTACAAGGCGTGGAAGGGCACGCCGGGCAAGGGACCGCAGATCGCCTTTTTGGCCGAGTACGACGCGCTGGCCGGCATGGGGCACGCCTGCGGACACAACACCATCTGCGCCTCGTCGTGCGGCGCGGCCATCTCGCTGGCCGAAGCTCTTGAAGGGCAGGAGGCGTGCGTGTTCCTGTTCGGTACGCCGGCCGAGGAAACGCTGGGCTGCAAAGTGGCGATGACTGACGCGGGCGCGTTCGATCATGTCGACTGCGCGATGATGATGCATCCGGCGCCTGACATCAACCTTGTCGGACGCGGCGGTCTGGCCTGCACGGGCGTCAACGTCGAGTTCTTCGGCAAGGCGGCGCACTCGTCCACGCCGATGAAGGGCATCAACGCGCTGGCCTCGACGATCGCGCTGTTCAACGCGGTCAACGCGCAGCTGCACCTGTGGCCCAACAAGAGCAAATGCAACGGCATCATCACCGCCGGCGGCACGGCTTCGAACATCATCCCCGATTACAGCGCCTGCCGCTTCACGCTGCGCGCCGAGCGCAAGAATCAGATCCTGCCCATGTACGACGACATGGTCCGCCTTGCCAACGCCGCGGCGGCGATGACCGGCGCGAAGGTGAAGATCGAGCACGACACGATCATGGCCGAGCGCTACTGCAACCGCGTGCTCGACGAGGCGTTTGCCGCCAACATGGAGACGCTGGGCGAGCATTGCCAGTGGCCTGATCCCAAGCTGATGAACGGCTCGTCCGACATCGGCAACGTGTCGCTGGTCGTTCCCGCCATTCACGTGTACCTGACGCTGAAAGCCGGCGTGACCAGCTCGCACACCCCGCAGATGCGCGAGGCGGCCCGCTCTGAGCGCGGCGATCAGGTGGTGCTGCTGGCGGCCAAGGGGCTGGCGATGACGGGCGCGGACGTGTTCGAAAAGCCCGAGCTTCGCAAGGCGATGCGCGAGGAGTACGAAAAGACGGCCCTGCCGAACAAGTGCTGAAAAGCAGTGAGTAATCAGTAATCGAAAGCAGATTCAAAAGCTTGACACGAAGACACAAAGGCCCAAAGACACAAAGTTTTTAGAGAAGCTGCTTGCGCAGGACTGAAATCGTTTGGCATGAATCCGCGCTGTTGTGACTTTGGCCGAACTGTTACAGGTCTTTTCTTCGTGTCTAGGGTCTTTGTGTTGGTTTTGAATTCAAAGCTGGAAAGGGAGGAAAACGACATGGTCGGAGAAATCGCACTTGCGGCGATCAAGGCGAAGGAAGAACTGTTTGCCGCTCACGCGAAGAAGATCTGGGAAACGCCGGAGACAGCGTATAACGAGGTGAACACCTGCGCGATCACGGCAGAACTCCTGAAGGAGCTGGGCTTTGAGGTGGAAACGGGGCTGTACGGCATGCCCACGGCCCTGCGCGCGGTGCGCGGCTCCGGAAGCCCTGTGATCGGCTTTTTGGGCGAGTTCGACGCGCTGCCCGGTCTCAGCCAGAAGGTGAGCACCGTCAAGGAGCCCGTTAAGGAAGGCGCGCCCGGCGAAGGCTGCGGCCACAACCTGCTCTGCGTCGCGCCGCTGGCGGCTGCCTACGGCCTTGCGGAAGAGCTGAAGGCGTCGGGCAGGCCCGGCACCGTCGTCTATTACGGCTGCCCTGCCGAGGAAGCGCTGACCGGCAAGCCCTTCATGGCCCGCGGCGGCGCGTTCAAAGAGCTCGACCTGGCCTTTGCCTGGCACGGCGCCACGCACAACCGTGTCACCTACGGCACGATGACCGGACTGAACAGCGCCAAGTTCCACTTCACCGGCCGCACCTCGCACGCTGGCGCTACGCCCGAGAAGGGACGTTCCGCGCTTGACGCCGTGGAGCTGATGAACGTGGGCGCCAACTATCTGCGCGAGCATGTGACGATGGATACGCGGATCCACTACGTGATCACCGACGGCGGCATGGCGCCCAACATCGTCCCCGAGAAGGCCTCGGTGTGGTACTTTATTCGCGCTCTCGACCGCGCCTACCTCGAAGATGTGTACCGCCGCCTCATCCTCTGCGCTGAGGGCGCGGCCCACATGACCGAGACGAAGGTCGAAGTCGAGTTCCTCGGCGGCTGCTATCCCACGCTCGAGAACCATGTGCTCGTCGATCTGGTCCATCAGTGCATGGAAGAGACGGAGCTGCCGAAATGGACGCCTGAGGAGCTGGCGTTTGCCGAAGCGCTCAACAGGAACAACCTCAACTATGAGGACGCGAAAAAGTCCCCCGCTTGGAGCGGCGAACTGAGCAGCCGCGTTGAGCCGATCGACTGCGCCAACGTCTTCGGCAGCACTGACGTGGGCGACGTGGAGCACATCTGCCCCGGCATCATGGTCACGACTGCGTCGTGGAACAGCGTCGCTCCCGGCCACAGCTGGCAGGTCACGTCGTGCGCCGGCAGCTCGATCGGGACCAAGGGCATGATGTACGGAGCGCGTGCCATCGCCCTTGCGGCGGCAAAGTGCGCGGCCGATCCCGCCCTTGTCGCGGCGGCCAAGGCCGAATTCGCCAAGTCGACGGGCGGCGTGCCGTACCATTGCCCCATCCCGGCCGATGTGCCCGTGCCGATGCCGAAAAAGTAGCTTTTCTCTTTTGCTAAAAATATCCCCGTCGCCGTGCGGCAGCGGGGATATTTTTTATACGTGTGCATTTGGGCGCGGAGCGCGACTTTTGAAAGCGTTCGTGGTAAACTTGTCCCGAAAGAACCGGAAAAAGCGGAGCGCGAAAAAGATTTTTCCGTCATGATGATTCTGTTCTATGCGGAACGAATGTTTTCATGCGGACCGTTTTTATCCGGCGGCTGTGTTCCGTGTGGAACAGCCGCGAAAAATTTCGGCGCGAAAGCGAGATCGCGCAGCGAAAGAAGGAAATGTGCGAAAATGAGCGGTTTTCTGACAAATCTGGTGATCTTCATCGTCATCGGCCTGGGCTGGTACATGCGCCGCGTCGGCACGATCACCGAAGCGGGCATGAAAGACATCAACGCGATGCTCTATTCGCTGCTGATGCCCGTGATGTTTTTCAAATCCGGCGCGGGATTCGACGCCTCGATGATCCACGGCTGGAGCTTTGCGGCCGTGATGCTGGGCGGTTACGCGGCCGCGACGGTCGTGCTGTGGTTCTTCTCGGGCCTGTTCAAGATGCCGCCGGCCCGGCGCGCCGTGTCGATGCTCACGGGCGTGAGGCCGAACGCCGTGTTCATCGGTCTGCCCGTGATGACGCTGTGGCTGGGACAGGCGGGCACAGAGGCGCATCTGCTCTGCATCGCCGTGGGCACGCCGTATTTCAACGTCATCCCGCTTTTGCTGGCGCAGATCGCGCTCAACGGCAAGGCCGACATGAAGTCGGTGCGCGACGCGTTTTTGAAGACGTTCCAGAACCGCATCCTGCTGGCCGGCCTGTTCGGCCTTTTCCTGGGCGCGATGGGCTGGACGCCGTACATCCCGCAGTGGGTGATGCGCACGCTCAACGTCTTGGGCAACTGCGGCAACGGTCTGGCGATGCTGGCTATCGGCGCGGCTCTGCATCCGGAGCGGCTTCTGGACGACGTGAAGATCGCCTGGCCCGATATGCTGATGAAGCTGTTCATCCATCCGGCCATCATCATGGCGGCGTTCATGCTGTTCCCTGCCGGCAGCCCGGTGCTGCTGCGCGTCACCGTGGTGGGCGCGGCCGTCGCTCCGGCGTTCAACTGCTTCATCCTCGCTCGCGGCTTCGGCATGGACGGCGATTATGCGGCCATGCTCGTGGCCTCGTCCACGCTGCTGTGCATGGGCACGTTGCTGTTCTGGATGGAGCTGACGACGCGCGTGTTTGTGTAGCTATTCTTCCATCGGCTCCTTCACGGCGGCGTTGGTGAGCGCGCGAAGCTGCCTCCATTGGGGGAGAGCGCGGGCGACGCAGTTCCAGAAACGGACGGAGTGGTCGGGCACCAGCAGGTGGCACAGTTCGTGGACGACGACGTATTCCAGGCAGCGGGGATCTTTTTCGACCAGGCGGAGATTGAGACACACTCGCCCTGTGCGGGTGTTGCAGCTGCCCCAGCGTGAGGTCATGCTGCGCACGGTGAGCCCGCTTGCTTCCACGCCTAAAAAAGGCTGCCAGCGGCGCAGCAGCGGCGGCACAGCCGCTTTCATCTGCACACGGTAAAAAAGCTCGATCAGCGCCGCTCGCTCGTCGCGAGTGGAAGCTTCGGGCGCGCGCAGCAGGATCTGTTCGCCGTCGAGCGCGGCGCCGTACGGACGTTCGTCGCGCACTCGCAGCGACAAAAAACGCCCCCACAGCGGCACGGTGTCGCCGCTTATGTATTCCAGTTCGACGGTGCGGGCCCGCTGCTTTGCGGACGAAACGCGCGTTCTCAGCCAGTCGGCG
>JAGAYQ010000089.1 GCA_017940445.1 Pyramidobacter sp.
ACAAAAGCCGCCTGTTCTACACCCAGGGCGACTACGGCCTGTTCCAGTGTTCCGTGCCGTGCCACTGCGCCACCTATGACAATTTCGAAGACATAAAGCGCATGGTGCTCGCGCAGGGATTTGCCCTCGGCGAGGGGAACGTCCTTCAGCCGCCGGCAGACGGCAAGCCGAAGATGCGCGTGCCCTCATCGCTCATCCCCCGCTGCCCCAAGTGCGGCAAGCCGATGACGATGAATCTGCGCACCGACGACACCTTCGTCGAAGACGACGGCTGGCACGCCGCAGCCGCTAGGTACGACGCTTTCTGCCGCGCTCACGAAACAGGGCGCGTCGTCTATCTGGAACTGGGCGTGGGCAGCAACACGCCGGGGATCGTCAAATATCCGTTCATGCAGCGCGTTTTCAAAAATACCGACGCGCTCTACATCGTGCTCAACGCCGAGCCTCAGCGCATCCCCGACGAGATCGCCCCCCGCACCGTGCAGCTTGCCGGCGACATCGGAGCAACGCTGCGCGCCCTGCTGGAAGCCTCGCAGAAGTGACGGAGCAGCGTTCTTTTTTATGTAAGATAGACGGTTATAAAAACTTAGCGCATTTTTCACATTTCTGCTAAAATAGACGAAATATTCTTCACGCGCTGTTCCACTTGCAAAAACCCGTCTGCGCGCGTATACTACGGCAAATCTTTTTCCGCCGCCCGGGCACGGGGGCACAAATCACATTCGGGAGGTCAATCAATGGCAATCTACATCAACGAACCGGCGCATACCTTTAACGAATATCTTCTCATTCCCGGCTACTCGTCCGCCGAGTGCCGCCCCGAGAACGTCTCTTTAAAAACGCCTCTTGTCAAGTTCCGCAAGGGACAGGAGGAGCCCGCCATCGAGATGTCGACGCCGATGGTCTCCGCGATCATGCAGTCGGTCTCCAATGACACGATGGCCATCGCCCTCGCCAAGGCCGGCGGCGTGTCGTTCATCTTCGGCTCGCAGACGATCGAGAACGAGGCCGCCATGGTCGCGCGCGTCAAGGCGCACAAGGCCGGTTTTGTGCCCAGCGATTCCAACCTCCGTCCCGACAGCACCCTGGCTGATGTCCTCGCCCTCAAGGAGAGGACGGGGCACTCCACCGTGGCCGTCACCGACGACGGCACCGCCAACGGCAAGCTCGTCGGCATCGTTTCCAGCCGCGACTACCGCATCAGCCGCATGACGCCTTCCGACCGCGTCGAAACGTTCATGACGCCTCTGGCCAAGCTGGTCACCGCTCCCGAGGGGACCACGCTGAGCGAAGCGAACGACATCATCTGGGACAAAAAGATCAACTCGCTGCCGATCGTCTCGGCCGACGGACGCCTCGTGGCCTTTGTCTTCCGCAAGGACTACGCCGAGCACAAGGAAAACCCCAACGAGCTGCTCGACGCCAACAAGCGCTACGTCGTCGGCGCGGGCATCAACACGCGCGACTACAAAGAGCGCGTTCCCGCTCTCGTCGCCGCGGGAGCCGACGTGCTCTGCATCGACTCCTCCGAGGGCTTTTCCGAGTGGCAGAAGCTGACGCTCGCCTGGATCCGCGAGAACTACGGCGACAGCGTCAAAGTCGGCGCCGGCAACGTGGTCGACCGCGAGGGCTTCAACGTCCTCGCCGAGTGCGGCGCTGATTTCATCAAAGTCGGCATCGGCGGCGGCTCGATCTGCATCACGCGCGAGACGAAGGGCATCGGCCGCGGTCAGGCCACCGCGGTGATCGAGGTGTGCCAGGCGCGCGACGAGTATTTCAAGAAGACCGGCATCTACATCCCCGTCTGCTCCGACGGCGGCATCGTCTACGACCACCACATCACGCTGGCGCTGGCGATGGGCGCTGATTTCGTCATGCTGGGCCGCTACTTTGCCCGCTTCGACGAGAGCCCCACGGCCAAGCTGCTCGTGGGCGGCACGTTCGTCAAGGAGTACTGGGGCGAAGGAAGCAACCGCGCGCGCAACTGGCAGCGCTACGACCTCGGCGGCAGCGGCAAGCTCTCGTTCGAGGAAGGCGTCGACAGCTACGTGCCCTACGCCGGTCCGCTCAAGGAAAACGTTGAAAAGACCTGCCTCAAGATCAAGTCGACGATGTGCAACTGCGGCGCGCTCTCCATCCCCGAGCTCCAGCAGAAGGCCAAGCTGACGCTGGTCAGCGCCACGAGCATCGTCGAAGGCGGCGCTCACGACGTCATCCGCAAGGACAAGGGCAGCGAAGTGAGATAAAAGCAATTAATAATTAGTAATGAGTAATTAGTAATTAAACAGCGGAGCTGAATCGACATTTCCGATGCAGCTCCGCTGTTTTTCGTCTTTGCAACTTTTCCCGGCGCGCGCTATGACACGGGACTAGCCCAAGCGCCCCGCACCGCTCCTCAGCCTTCAATTACTAATTACTAATTACTCATTACTCCTTACTACTTGAAAAGCGGGCAGACCATCTGCATCGTCTCTTCGATGACGCGGTGCAGCATGCGCGCGGTTTCCGTGTCCGCGGCGCGGTAAAACACTTCCTTGCCCGATCTCCGGCTTTCGATCAGCCCCGCTGCCTTGAGCTGGCGCAGATGGTGCGAAACAGCCGGGCTGCTCATCTCCACCAGGGCAGAGATGTTCGTCACGCACTCTTCACCGTGGCACAGCAGCCAGAAGATGCGCAGGCGGCTGGCATCGCACAGCTGCTTGAACAGGTCGCTGACGGCCAGAAAGTCGGCGGCAGGCGGCAAATGTTCGTGCAAGTGCTCGATCATTTGCCCATGGTCGTGGGGAGGAATGTATTCGGTCACGTGTGATTGTCTCCTTACTCATAATTTTTCTGTCTGGCGCGCTCCGGCCGCGAAGGTCAGTTTCTCTGCAGCAGCCAATTTGCCAGGTTATGGATTTTGATCCCCTCATAATCATAGGTTTCATGCTTCGTATTGGCAAGGATCATCTTTGGGTAAGCGTCTTTGATCCTCAGGAGGGGATCGCATTCCCGTTCAAAGGTCTCGCGACGTGATAGATCGTCGCTCACCTGGATATAAATTTTTTCGTCCCCTCGAAGGGCCACGAAATCGACTTCTTTCTGATACAGTTTGCCGACATAGACTTCGTATCCTCTGCGCATCAGTTCGATGCAAACGATGTTTTCATACATCCGGCCGTAATCGAGATTTCTTCTGCCAAGTCGGGCAAAGCGGATGCCGGTGTCGCTCAGATAGTATTTCACAGAGGTTTTCAGGTATTTCTTGCCGCGGATGTCATATCTGCGCACGCCGTAAAAGACAAACGCATCGCACAGATACCTGATGTAATTGCCAACTGTCTTATGGTTTGTAGCGACAACGTCGGCCGACAGCGTTTCAGCGATGTTGTTGGGCGAGGTCAGATTAGAAATGTTATCCATCATGAACTCTGCCAGATGTTCCAGCGTTGCGGTGTCTGACAGCTTATATTTCGCAACCAGGTCGCGGTTGATGATGGTGTCGTACACGTCGCGGAGATAATGAACTCGGTCCAGCTCGGTTCGATACTCATAGGAACCGGCCAATCCGCCTTTGATCTCGTACTCGTCAAAAAGTTTTGCCGTGTCTGTCTCATCAGCATAATAACGGCAATATTCCGCAAAGCTGAACGGAAAGACGTGAATCTCGACATATCTGCCAGTAAACAGCGTCGCCAGATCGGAGCTGAGGAGAAATGCGTTGGAGCCGGTGAGGTAGAGATCGTATTTACGAGAACGATGCAGGCTGTTGACAGCCAGCTCAAATTTGTCGCACAACTGCACCTCGTCCACAAAAACGAAGTTCGGCTTTCCCGAAACGTAATGGCTCTCGATGTAGTCGTACAGCGCATGATATTCTTTGAGGGCTTCGTACTTGAGATCGAAAAAATCCACAAAGATGATGTTTGCCTCCGGCTGAGCTTCCGCGATCCTGCGGATATAGGCTTTCATCAGCTCCGACTTGCCGCAGCGCCGTATCCCGGTGATGATCTTGATATCAGGAGTCCCCGTCAGGTCAAGAAGCCTCTGCATATACTCAGGTCTGTCGATTAAATTCATGGTCTCACTTCCGAAAATGAAAATTTTTTTCAGTTTCGCACCTCTGTGCGCAGTCTACGCAAAATAATCCGTTTTGTCAACGCGCGTTTCCCCTCTTGACAGCGCGGCATTTGGGGGGTATAGTCGCATTAACGATTAAACGATTGCTTAATCGTTCATCTCTTCATCTCGAAAGGAGCGGTTTTCTATGAAAAAGACGTACAAGATCGAGGTTGACTGCGCCAACTGCGCCGCCAAGATGGAGCAGGCCGCAAAGGACACGGCGGGCGTAAAGGACGCTTCCGTCAACTTCATGCTGCTGAAGATGAACGTGGAATTTGAAGACGGCGCGGAGCCCGCGTCGGTCATGAAGGAAGTCCTGGCAAACTGCAAAAAGGTCGAGGACGACTGCGAAATCTATCTGTAAACGCATTCGCGCGTTCCCCTTTTTGCACGGGGGAACGCGCTTTTTAATTAAGAGGAGCATCGACTCATGAACAAAAAACAGAAAAAATCGCTCGTGCGCATCCTTGCGGCGGCGGCGATGATGATCGCGCTGCACTTTTTCGCGCCGCCTGCGGGCATCGCGCGCTTTGCGCTGTACCTGATCCCCTACCTGACCGTGGGCGGCGACATCCTGATCAAGGCGGCCAAAGGCATCCGCAACCGCCAGGTCTTTGACGAGAACTTCCTCATGGCTGTCGCCACCGGCGGCGCGCTGGCGCTGGCCGTTTCCGGCGGCAACGATTACGTCGAGGCGGTGGCCGTGATGCTGTTCTACCAGGTCGGCGAGCTGTTCCAGAGCATCGCCGTCGGCCGCAGCCGCCGCAACATCACCGCGCTGATGGACATCCGCCCCGACTACGCCAACGTTGAGCGCGACGGCGAGCTCGTTCAGACCGATCCAGACGAGGTGGCCGTCGGCACGGTCATCGTCGTGCGCCCGGGCGAAAAAGTGCCCATCGACGGCGTCGTCGTCAGCGGCGATTCCACGCTCGACACCGCCGCCCTGACCGGCGAAAGCGCCCCCAGATCGGTGAAGACGGGCGACGAGATCCTGTCCGGCTGCGTCAACATGAGCGGCGTCCTCTCCGTGCGTACGACCAAGGAGTTCGGCGAGTCCACCGTGTCGAAGATCCTCGACCTGGTCGAGAACGCCAGCTCGCGCAAGTCGAAATCCGAGGAGTTCATCACGCGCTTCGCCCGCGTGTACACGCCCGCCGTGTGCTTCTCAGCCCTCGCCCTCGCGCTGCTGCCGCCGCTGGCGCGTCTTGTCATGGGGCTCAGCCCCGCGTGGGCCGACTGGATCTACCGCGCACTCACCTTCCTCGTCATCAGCTGCCCGTGCGCGCTCGTCGTCAGCATCCCGCTCTCGTTCTTCGCGGGCCTCGGCGGCGCCAGCAAGGCCGGTGTGCTCGTCAAGGGCTCCAACTTCCTCGAAACGCTCTCCAACGTGACGGCCGTCGCCTTCGACAAGACCGGAACGCTCACGCGGGGCGTGTTCGAAGTCAGCGGCGTGCACCACTCCCCGCTTGCTCAGGACAAGCTGCTTGAATACGCAGCCCTGGCCGAAAGCGCCTCGTCCCACCCCATCAGCGCTTCGCTGCGCACCGCCTGGGGCAAGCCCATCGACCGTTCGCGCGTGACCGACATCCGCGAGTACAGCGGCGAAGGCGTCACCGCGACCGTCGACGGCATCCCCGTCGCCGCCGGCAACGCCAAGCTGATGGAGCGCCTCGGCGTGCCCTTCATCCCCTGCCGCAGCCACGGCTCGATCGTCCACATGGCCGTAAACGGCGAGTACGCCGGGCACATCGTCGTCAGCGACGTGGTGCGTCCCACCTCGGCCGAAGCCATGCGCCGCCTGAAAGACGCCGGCGTGAAAAAGACCGTCATGCTCACCGGCGACCGCGAAGAAAGCGCCCGCGCCATCGCCGCGGAGCTGGGCATCACCGATTATCGCGCCGAGCTGCTGCCCGACGGCAAAGTGACCGCCGTCGAAGAACTGCTTGCCGCGCAGCCCCGCGGGGAAAAACTGGCCTTCGTCGGCGACGGCATCAACGA
>JAGAYQ010000009.1 GCA_017940445.1 Pyramidobacter sp.
AAGGCGATCCTCGCCGCGCTCCAAAAAGCCTTCTTCGCAGAGTACGGACAGCACGCGCAGCGTGGTCGGCATCGAAAATCCCGTCCGCTCCGCCGTCTGGGAGAGAGAAAGCCGCGGCGTTTCTTCTGTGAAACAGTCGAGCACCGACAGGCACTTGCGGATGGATGAAGCGCCCGTGACCGTTTTATTCATCGCTTTTCTCTCCTTTCTGCCCGTGAGGGATCTATTGGATGGCAAAATTGTATCATGAAATTCCATAATGTGAAAGTCTAGTACATAATATGAAATTTTTTGTTCACGAAGTTTGAGCGCCGTGTTTTTTTAAGTGAAGTAAAAGTCATGACGAATAAAAATTACTTGACAACGGATGAAGAGAACGTCATAATATTCATGCTGGTTATCACAGGATAGAATGTTATTCCACGGGATGAAAGTTTTCCGCGGTTTCCTGGGGAACCGGCGGCGCATGAAATTTGCATCACATATCTTATGGGGAGGTTTTTTTCATGATTCGCAAGACTATGAAGAGCGTTTTTGCGGCGGCTGTTGTTTTTGCCCTGGCGAGCTCGGCCTTCGCGGCTGACTTTGCCCGCATCGGCACCAGCAGCGTGGGCGGCGGCTTCTACCTGATCGGCAACACGATCGCGCAGGTTGGCAACGCGGCCAAGAACGGCGTCAACTACACGGCCGTCACCGGCGGTTCGACCAAGAACCTGAACGCGCTTGCCAAGGGCGACATCGAGTTCGGCATGTGCCAGTCGGCCACCATCAACGAGGGTGTCACGGGCACCGGCGCTTTCAAGAAGCCGCTCACCAGCCTTCGTTTCGTCGCGGCCATCTATCAGATGCCCTGCCACGTTCTCGTCAAGGGCGACGATATGAAGACCATCGAGGACTTCCGCGGCAAGCCGATCGACTTCGGTGCCATCGGTCAGGGCATTGAGACCTACTGCCGCATCATCCTCAACACCTACGGCATCTATGACAAGGACATCAAGATCAACCGCTACGGCAAGACCGAGAGCGCTGAAGCCATCAAGACCGGCGAGGTCAAGGGCAACTTCTGGACCACCACCGCTCCCAATGCTCAGGTCAGCGACATGATCACCGGCGGCGTGCGTCTGCTTTCCATCGACGAAGACAAGCGTCAGCAGATCGTCAAGGAGCATCCTTACTTCGCTCTGGCGACCATCCCCGGCGGCACCTATGAGGGCCATCCCAACGATCTGAAGACGATCGCGGCCATCGGCGTGCTTTGCTCTGACGAGAAGGTCAGCGACGAAGTCGTCTACAAGACGGTCAAGGCCATGTTTGAGAACGTGAACGCTCTGAAGGAGCGTCTTCCCAACTACTTCAAGGACTTCGGACCCGAGCACGCTCTGGACGGCTGCAGCATGCCCATCCACCCCGGCGCGGAGAAGTACTACAAAGAGATCGGCCTGATCAAGTAAAGACGATCTTGGTTCATTCCTGAGGGAGAGTCTTTGGCTCTCCCTCTTTTTGTCAATCTTCAAATTCCTGACATTCGTTTCAAGGAGGAATCTTTCTAATGGCAGATCATATCTCTGCTCAGAGCGTTGCCGATGCGAACGTTGAGGCGCAGAAGCTTCAGAAAAAGACCGGCAAGCGCCGCGTGCTGACCGGCCCGATGGGCATGGTCATCACCGTCCTGGCGATCGCGCTGGCAGTGTTCCAGCTCTACACGGCGTTCTTCGGCGTGCTGCCGACGATGCAGCAGCGCAGTTTCCACGTTGCGTTCATCCTTCCCATGATTTTCCTGCTTTATCCTGCGTTCAAGAGTTCGCCGCGCGACCATGTCGCCTGGTACGACGTGATCTTCGCGCTGGCCGCGGCCGGATGCGCCCTGTACGTGTTCTTCATGTACGAGGATCTGGCCAACCGTGCCGGCGAAGTGTATGACTACGAGCTCTACCTCGGCGCTGTGTTCACGGTGCTGGTCTTCATCGCCGGACGCCGCGTGCTGGGTTTTGCCCTTCCGGCGTTCTGCTTCCTGTTCCTGCTGTTTGGCTACTTCGGACGTTCGATGCCCGGCCCGATCCAGCACTTTGGTCTGTCGGTGCCGCGCATCATCGAGGAGCTCTACCTGACTACCGACGGTCTGTTCGGCATGGTCACGGGCGTTTCGGCGACGTACATCTACCTGTTCGTGCTGTTCGGCGCGTTCCTCACCTCGACGAAGACGTCGGACTTCTTCAACGACTTCTCGATGGCTCTGACGGGACACCTCAAGGGCGGCCCCGCGAAGATCTCCGTTCTTTCCAGCGCTCTGATGGGCACGATCTCCGGCAGCACGTCGGCCAACGTGGCGACGACGGGCGCCTTCACGATCCCGCTGATGAAGAGCATCGGCTACGAGCCGCACTTTGCCGGCGCGGTCGAAGCGGCGGCCTCCACGGGCGGCCAGATCATGCCTCCCGTCATGGGCGCGGCAGCCTTCATCATTGCCGATACGCTGAACATTCCTTATGTGCAGGTGCTTATCTGCGCGATCGTTCCCGCTCTGCTGTACTTCTGGGGCATCTGGTCTTCGCTGTCGCTCGAGGCGTCGCGTCTCGGCCTGCGCGGCCTTGATAAGAGCACGCTGCCCAACGTCTGGAAGGTGCTCGTCTCCAGCGGCTACAAGGCCATCCCTCTGGGCGTCATCATCTACTATCTTGTCCGCGGCTACAACGCGCTCTATGCAGGCTGCTGGGGCATCGCCTGCTGCGTGGTGCTCAGCTTCATCAAGAAGGAAGACCGGCTTGACATCAAGACGTTCCTGAACACGCTCAAGGACGGTTCGCTGGGCGCTCTGTCAGTCGCCATGGCATGCATCATCGTCGGCAACGTCATCGGCATGATGGGCGCGACGGGCGTCGCGCTGCGCATCGGCGACGCGGTGCTGTCGATGACGCAGGGGCATCTGGTGCTGACGATGGTCGTCACGCTGATCATCGCCACGCTGCTGGGCATGGGCATGCCGACGACGGCCAGCTACGTCATGGCCAGCGCCGTGGCTGCGCCCGCCCTTACGCTGCTGGGCGTGAAGCCTCTTGACGCTCACATGTTCGTGTTCTTCTACGCCGTGCTTTCGTCGGTGACGCCGCCCGTCTGCGTGGGCGCGTACACCGCTGCCGGCCTTGCCGGCGCCGATCCCAACAAGACGGCGTTTACGGGCGTCAAGCTGGCGCTGCCCGGCTTTATCGTTCCGTTCATCTTCGTGCTGGCTCCGGAGATCCTGCTCACGAACGTGACCAACTGGCTCGTCACGATCCAGGCGCTCATCTCGGCCGTTGTCGGCGTGTTCCTGCTGTCCGTCGGGACCGAGAACTACTTCATGGCTCCGCTGCACTGGTATGAGCGCATCCTTGCCATCG
>JAGAYQ010000090.1 GCA_017940445.1 Pyramidobacter sp.
AGGCACCGGCGCTTCGCCCGTGGGAGCTGCCGCCTACCTGCGGCGGGCGATGCAGAGAGGAGCGGCTGATCCGGAAGCATCCGCCGAGAGCGGCGGCGACACGGTGAAGGTGATGACCATCCACGCCTCCAAAGGACTGGAGTTTCCGCTCGTGGCGCTGTTCGGGCTGGAGCACGGCTCCCGCGCCAGCGGGGCCAAAAGCGGCATCTCTCCCTCCCGCGAACTGCTGGCAGCCGCATCCCGTTATCCTGACGAATGGGGCGGCGGCGAGTGCGTCCTTGCCAAGGTGCAGAAGCGGCTGGAAGAGCAGGCTGAGTACGAGGAGCGCCAGAGGTTGTATTACGTAGCGCTCACGCGCGCGCGCGACGGGATCATCCTCTGCGGGACGATGCCGAAAAGCGGCGCGTATGATCCTGAAAACGACCGTTCGCTGATGTCCGTTGAAAGCGTCGCCGGCGCGTTTGTGCCGCCTTCGGAAATCATCGGCTACCCGCAGATCGACGCCTGCCGCCGGAAGAATTCGTCAGACGCAGTGGAAGAGGCTCAGCCCGGGGCAGATGTGCCGCTGCCGAACGCGAGGACGCGGCTGCTCAAGAGCATCAGCGCCACGTCGTTTGCCCTGTGGAACATGTGCCCCGCCGCCTGGCGCATGACCTTCCGGCAGAACCTTGATCTTTCCTGGAATGCCGGCGCCGGCGAGTCTGAGCTCCAGAACGGGGGAAGCGGCGGCGCCGGGCTCGGGAACGTCGCGCACTGGATCCTTTCCAAATGGAATTTCAGCGACGAGGATTACCTTCGCATCCTTGGGCTCAAAGACGGGCATCTGCGTCCCGAGTTCCGCAGCGTCTGGCGCGATCCGCAGTCCAAAAGCGAACTTGCCGGCTTTTTGCAGCGTTTTCACAGTCCGGACGGCGAGCGCCTGCTCGCCAGACTGCGAATGGCTGAAGAGGCGGGGACTCTGCGCCGCGAATTCCCGTTCCGCCTGGATCTTGAAGGATTTGATCTGGCGGGCGCCGTCGATGTCTTCTGGATCGAACGCGATGCTGCCGGCGAGCCGGCACGCGTGTGCGTGCGCGATTACAAGACGACGAGGCTGCCGCGCGATCCGGCACGGCGGAAATGGATGGACGACTTTTATGCAGCGCAGCTGCGGTTCTACGCCTTCGCGCTGCGGCGTCTGTTTCCTCAGTATGCTGCTCTCGAACTGGACTTGGCGCTGTGGAACCTGCGCAGCGGGGAGGAACAGCGTCTGACGCCCTTTGCCCCTGACGCGGAACAGGCGCTAGAGGCCGCGCTTCGCGAACAGGCCCAAGGGGCGGCGGGCGGTCCCTGGCCCGCGAATCCTGCCCGCTGTGCCGGCTGTGCTTACGCTCGCAGCTGCGTCTTCAATCCTTCGTGCCTTGCCGGAACTGCGGACGAGGAACGGCTTTGATCCTCTATTCCCGAATGCCAAACAAAAGATCGCGCCGGAAAAATTTTCCAGCGCGATCTTTTGTTTGGCGTTTTTTGAACGCGGAGTGCTCGCGATTCGTCTTTATAAAAATACTGTGTGTCTTTGCATTGGCTTGGGATTTGCTGAGGAACTTATCGCGTCGGCAGGATCTCGATCCAGTATTCGTCGGGGTCCTGAATGAAGTAGATGCCCATCGTCGGGTTTTCGTAGCAGATGCAGCCCATCTTTGCGTGATGCTCGTGAGCGGCGGCGAAATCGTCGACGCGGAGCGCGAGGTGGAATTCCTGTTCCCCGAGGTCGTAGGGCTGAGGATGGTCGCGCAGCCAGGTCAGTTCCAGCTCAAAATCAGTGACGCCGTCGCCGAGATAGACGATCGTGAACGCGTCGGTCTCCTTGCGGCGCACTTCCCTGAGGCCGAGGGCCTCCTCGTAGAACTTCATGCTTTTGGCAAGATCGCGGACGTTAAAATTTTCGTGGACAAAATGAAACTTCATGATCAGTCGCCTCCTGTGAGGATTTTTCCGTATTCTACCATAAATGACCGTATGAACGAAATTAAACGTGTCCGTTTAGTTCGCAAAAACATTGCGCAACCGGTTGCCTGATTTAATTTTTGCGAGTACAATGCTCAGTGAAGAAAAAAGCTGTTCGTGTGTCATAGGCGGCCGATAAGAGCTGCGCCGTATTGAAGGAGGAATTATCGATGGCCTGGAACCGGAGGAATCTGCTCGACCTGCATGACTGGGAGCCCGGCGACTATCGCGAGTTTGTCGACTACGCGCTGTCGCTTGCGCCCCGTCTGGAGAGCGTGCCCAAGCAGCCGCTTGATTCTCTGCGCGGAATGACGGTGGCGAACATGTTCTTTGAAAACTCAACTAGAACGCGCAACTCGTTTGCCGCTGCCGAGCAGATGACGGGGGCTTCGTACATCGACTGGAGCGCTTCGGGCTCGAGCATGGCCAAGGGCGAGACGCTGCGCGACACGGTGTGGACGCTCTGCGAGATGGGCGTGAACGGGCTGGTGGTGCGCCATTCGCTCACGGGGATGCCGTATTACATCCAGAAGCTCGTGCCGCACATCCCGGTGTTCAACGCAGGCGACGGCGCGCGCAGTCACCCCACGCAGGGCCTGCTCGACATCGTCGCTGCCACGCGCCGGCTGGGCGACCTGAAAGGCGCGCGCGTGGCGATCATCGGCGACATCAAATACAGCCGCGTGGCGCGCAGCGACATCCACAGCTTTGCCGGCATGGGGGCGAGTGTGGTGCTGTGCGGACCCCGGACGCTGATGCCTTCTCTGCCTGATTCGCTGGGCGTGGAATGCGAGGACGATCCGCGCAAAGCTGTGGCCGGAGCCGACATCGTCATGCTGCTGCGCGTGCAGCTGGAGCGTCAGGAGGCGGGGCTGTTCCCGTCGGTGGGCGAGTATCACGCGCTCTACGGCGCTGACGAGGAGCTGCTTTCACTTGCCAAGCCCGGCGCGGGAGTGATGCATCCGGCGCCGATCAATCGCGGTGTGGAGATCGCCTCAGCCGTGGCCGACGGACCGCAAAGTCTGCTGCGCGAGCAGGTGCACTGCGGCGTGCTGACGCGGATGGCGGTGCTGGATATCTGTCTGGGAGGCAGGCGCTGATGAACGTGAAAAGATATGAAATGAACGAGTACAACGGCGCGGCCGTCGCTGAAGCATACAGCATCCCGGCGGCTGTCGATCTGTTCTGTGAGTGCGGTGCAAAAAAAGAATCGCAGCTGGCGATGGACGCGTTTGAGGGCGGCTGGGGCACGGTTGTGCTCGCGCCGCAAAAGAGTGCGGCAGCTGATGTCCGGGGCCTGAAAGCGGAGCGTCTGCTGTGCGAGGAAGTACCGGGAGCCGAAGTCCTGCCGCTGCCGTCAGCTCTGCGCGCCGACGGCGGTATGGCCGACATCGGGAGGATGTGTGCAGAGGGCGAACGGCTGTTCTGTCTGCCCGGCGGTTTTATGGACCTGAAGCGCCTGCGCGCGCTGTTCTGCTATGCTTCGGCCTTTCCCGCGCGCATCGCTTTCCGTCCCTGCCTGATGGAACTGTGTGAGGGCGGGCAGATCAGCGAGGGGACGACGGCCGACCGGCTGGGCATGAAGGGGCTTCCCGCCGTGGCAGAATCGCTGGCGGCTGAGATGCTGCTGACGCTGGCAGCGGAGTACGGCGTGCCTGTGCACGTGCGCACGGTCTCCTGCGCCGCCACGCTGGCGGCGGTCGAACGGGCGCGTGCGGCCGGCCTGGATGTGACGTGCGACGTGGCGATCGCCAATCTGCTTCACACAGATGAAGACATCCGCGTCGAATCTCTTGACGGCGAGTTCAAAGTCTTTCCGCCGCTTCGATCCCCCGCTGAGCAGGCGGCGCTGTGGAATGCTCTCGACGCTGGCAAGATCGACGCCGTGGTGAGCAATCACCGCGCCCGCGGTGCTGACGAGCTGGCGCTGCCTTTTGAGCAGATCCCCTTCGGCAGCGAAAAATTAAGCACGGCACTGTCCGATCTGCTGAACAGCTGGGAAAAGCTTGGCCGTCCCTGCACGCTCGACCGCCTGTGCGAGGCTCTGAGCGCGGGGCCGCGCAAGATCCTCGGAGGAGCGGAGAGCGCGGCTTCGCAGCTGCTCGACGATGTGGGCTCGACGCTGCTGATCCGCACAGCTGATGGCTGGACAGTCGAGTATGACGTGTTGAAAGAGGCTGACCAATATGAATAAAACGGCCTGGCTGATCCTTGCCAACGGCATGACCTTTGAAGGAACACGCTTTGGCGCAAGCGGCGAAGTGACTGCCGAGATCTGCTTCACGACGGGCATGACGGGCTATCTGGAAACGCTGACCGACCCCAGCTATCACGGCCAGATCGTCGTGCAGACGTTCCCGCTGATCGGCAACTACGGCGTCATCCCCGATGATTTTGAAAGCCCGCGTCCGCGTCTTTCTGCCTATGTGGTGCGCGAAGTCTGCGCCGAGCCGTCGAACTTCCGCAGCCGCGGGCGTCTCGACCGCTACCTGCGTGACAGTGGCGTCGTCGGTCTGGAGGGCGTCGACACGCGAGCCCTGGCCCGCGTCATCCGCGAAAAGGGCGTGATGAACGCGGCTATCCGCGACACGCTGCCCGACGACCTTGCGGCGTTCACGGCCGATCTGGCCGCGCGCGCGCTTTCCAGCGATGTGTACGCGGTGACGTGCGAAAAGCCGTTCATCGTCAATCCTGACGGAAAAAAGCACGTCGTGCTCTGGGATTTCGGCTTCAAGGGCGGCATTGCCCGCGCTCTGGCCGAACGCGGCTGCAAAGTCAGCGTCGTTCCGGCCGGCACCCCGGCGGAGAAGATCCTCGCCCTGCGCCCCGACGGCGTGCTGCTGTCCAACGGTCCCGGCGACCCCGCGACTTATAAGGACATCATCGCCAGCGTCGATTCAGTGGCCGAAAGCGGTCTGCCCATCTTCGGCATCTGCCTGGGGCATCAGCTGCTCGCGCTTGCCCGGGGAGCTGCGACGCTCAAGCTGAAATACGGCCACCGCGGCGGCAACCAGCCTGTGCGTGAGACCGCGACGGGACGGCTTTTCATCACCAGCCAGAACCACGGCTACGCCGTCGATGCCTCCACGCTGCCGCCTGCTGCGCGCGAGAGCTACGTCAACGTCAGCGACGGCACCTGCGAAGGCGTCGATTATGCCGACGTGAACGCGTTTTCCGTTCAGTTCCATCCCGAGGCGTGCGCCGGCCCGCAGGATACGGCGTTTTTATTTGACCGCTTTGTGAAGAATATGGAGGAGAGCCGCCATGCCGCTCAATAAAGACCTCAAAAAAGTGATGATCATCGGCTCCGGTCCGATCGTCATCGGCCAGGCGGCCGAATTCGACTACGCGGGCGCGCAGGCCTGCCGGGTGCTCCGCGAGGAGGGCATCTCCGTCGTGCTGGTCAACTCCAATCCCGCCACGATCATGACAGACA
>JAGAYQ010000091.1 GCA_017940445.1 Pyramidobacter sp.
AGGACGCTGCTGCAATCGCCAGCACGCTGCGCGGCAACGACTGCAACGGCCGCGGCACCAGCTGCGCCGATCAGCTAGCTCAGGCCATCGAACTGGCGCTGGAAGAGGAGAAGAAAAAGGCGTAAGTTCGGTTAAATTCAAAGCCGCCGCAAAGGCCCTAAGGCCCAAAGGGACACGAAGAAAAACGTTTCTTTATGAAAAAGCAGCCGCCGCTTCGGCATGGGAACATTTCCCCAAGCCGAGGCGGCTGCTGCTTGCGCATTGGACTGAATGGCTGTTCATGGCCTGAGCATAGGCGTTCGTGACGGGGACTTGAGTATGAAACCATCGGCCGGATGAGAGAACTCTCCCACCCGGCCGATGTTTTTTCTGGTGCTTTATCTTTGTGTCTTCGGGCCTTTGTGTCTTCGTGTCGGCCCTGAATTTGCTCTTTACCGCTCATAATGCGTCCACATGCTGACGATCTTGACGGTCTTCTGGTCTTCGAGCACTTCGTACACGAGCCGGTGTTGCCGGTTGATGCGGCGGGGATAGATGCCTCGCAGGTCGCCGACGAGCTTTTCATAGCTTGGCGGCGTCTGAAACGGATTTTCACGCAGCACGTCGAGCAGCGCTTTTGCGGTGGCGTCCAGATGGGCTGCTTTCAGTTTGGGGGCATCTTTAGCGGCGGCCCTGGTGAAGACGATCGTGTACATTTACCAGTCGAGTTCGTCTTCGGCCACGCAGTCGCTCAGGGGTGTGCTTTTGCCGTCGAGGAGCTTTTCCTTCATGCCGGGGACGGAACTGAGATACAGCGATTCCGTCAGGCTGCGGTAGTCTTCTTCACTCAGCACGACGACGCTGCCCGACTTGGTGCTGACGCTCAGCGGCTCATTGTATTTGATGGTCTGCTCAAGCAGCGCAAAGATGTTTTTGCGAAAGCTGGTCACGTTGGTCGCGAGCATTGATGTGTTCCTCCTGTCCTGAGATATGTACATTATAGCGTACAGCGGCGATTTTTAAAAGAGACTGCCCGCTCGCACAAAAATCATCGGCCGGATGAGAGAACTCTCCCACCCGGCCGATGGTTTTTCTGGTGCTTTATCTTTGTGTCTTTGTGTCAGCCCTGAATTTATCCGAATTTAGGCGATGTCCTTGAGGTGCTCCATGTTTTTGCGCACGCCGTCGCAGCAGGCGTGGAACTTGGCCAGCTCTTCGGGCGTCAGCGGCAGTTCGACGACGCGCTCCACGCCGTCCTTGCCGATCTGGCAGGGCACGCCGACGAACAGGCCGCTCTCGCCGTACTCGCCGTTCAGCTCCATGCTGGCGGGCATGATGGCCTTTTCGTCGTGCAGGATGATGTTGACCATGCGGGCCGCGGTGGTGGCAATGCCGTATTCAGTGCACTGCTTGCCGGCGTAGGTGACCCAACCGCCGCCGATCGACTCCTTCTGGAGGGCGTCGCGGTCGAAGCGGAATCTCTCGTCGGTCTTGGCCCACTCGTCAAGCGGCATGCCGCGGAAAGTGACGCACGACCAGGGAGCGAACTGCTGGTTGCCGTGCTCGCCCATCATATAGCAGGTGATCGACTTGTGATCGACGCCGGTCTGGCGCGCAAGGGCGGAGAGCAGGCGCGAGGTGTCGAGGCCGCAGCCTGTGCCGAAGACGCGGCCGCGGGGCAGGCCGAGTCCGGCGGCCAGCTCGTGGGTGACGATGTCGCAGGGATTGGTGATGTTGAGGGCGACGCCGGCAAAGCCCGATGCCTTGACCTTGTCAACGAAGCCGTGCACGGCTGCGACGGTGAAGTCCATCTCGGTGAGGCGGTCGCCGGTGGTGAGCAGGCCGATGTTGCCCACGGCGTTGACGATCACGTCGCAGTCGCCCAGTCCGGCGAAGCTGTCGCCGTTGACGGTGATGCGGTGCGGCATGTAGGCGGCGGCGTCGCGCAGGTCCTGAACTTCGGCGGTGAGCTTTTTCTCGTTTTTGTCGACGAGCACCAGCTCGTCAGCGATGCCCTGAAGCGTGAGCGCATAGGCGACGTGCGCGCCGACGTGTCCCTGTCCGATGATGCCGACTTTTCTCAGTTTCATGATGAATTCCTCCAGATGATAAATTATATTGATTGCCGTCAGGATGACGGGAACCGCACGAAAGGGCAAAACCTGAAAACGAGGTTTTGCCTTTCGTTTTTCTTTGTGTCTTTGCGGTGGCTTTGAATCTGCTTATTATTTGCCGAAATTCGGGAACAGCACGATCGTGTAGACGGTGGCGAGCACCATGTACGTCGTCAGCACGATGATGAAGGCGACGAGCGCCTTGCGCAGCACCTTGCTCTCGTGACCGACCTCGTTGACCGTGGCGCAGGCGGCGACGATGTTGTTGGGGCAGATCAGGTTGCCCAGCGAGCCGCCCGCATTCTGGCCGGCGAACACCGTGATCGGGTTCATGCCCAGCGCGGCGGCAGCCTGCGTGTGCATGTCGGCGAACATGATGTTGGATCCCAGACCCGTGCCCGTGATGAACGATCCGAGCGAGCCGATGAACACCGCCGCGGCGGGGTAGAGCCGTCCGGCCGCGCCCGCGATGTCGCCTGCGATCAGCGACATCATCTTCGTGTGCGGCGACTGCATGATGTAGGCCACCACCAGAAGGCTGCCCATCGTGATCAGCACCGGGAACACGTTCTTGGCCGTCTTCACGAACACCTCGACCAGCTGGCTGAACTTGATGCCCAGCGTGGCCGCGCCAAGCAGACCGCAGACGAAGATCACGCAGTCGACCCAGAAGATGTAGCCATACGTGCACAGCCAGGCGAATCCCTTCGGGCCCCATACGGCAGGCACTCCATAGCGCACCACGGGCAGCATCACCAGCATGTAGATATAAGGCGACATGGCGCGGAACGCACTGTATTTGCGCTCGTGCGACGCCGAGGTCTGATAGCGGAACTCTTCAGGCGTGTCGATCTTCACATGCTTCACGTAAAACACGCTCAGCACGATCGAGATCAGCCCCGTGCCCATCGACGTCACCTCAGGACCCACGTAGTTGCTCAAGCCGAACATGACGCCGCCGCAGGTGACGCCCGCATAGCACAGATAGGGAACGACGCCCTTGTAGCCCTTGCGGCCGAACGCCAGACCGACGATGATGAAGGGGATGATCAGCGCGCCGAACATGTGGATGCGTCCCACCATGGCCGAGTTGAGCGCGGCAGTCGAAAGCCCCTGCTCAACCAGACGGGCGCCGCCCATGA
This sequence comes from Pyramidobacter sp., assembly GCA_017940445.1. GTDB lineage: Bacteria > Synergistota > Synergistia > Synergistales > Dethiosulfovibrionaceae > Pyramidobacter. Next base: position 3,236 of record JAGAYQ010000091.1, read on the forward strand.
TCGTCGTCAGCCCCGCGCCGCCCCAGGAGCACGGCGTGGCGTCTTTCGAAAAAGGCCAGCAGGTCGATATTGAGCAGCGCTTCCCGATCGGCACCCGCCTGCGTGTGTTACCTAACCACGCCTGCGCGACAGGCGCGCAGTATTCGGCTTACGAGGCGCTGGATG
>JAGAYQ010000092.1 GCA_017940445.1 Pyramidobacter sp.
AAGCTGCAGTTCAAGTCGTTCGAGGACTATCAGGCAGAAAACCTGCGCAAGATGTTCCTCGTCATGGCCAAGGACATCCGCGTCGTGCTCATCAAGCTGGCTGACCGCACGCACAACATGCGCAGTCTCGGCGCCCTGAGGCGCGACAAGCAGCAGCGCATCGCCAAGGAGACGCTTGAGATCTACGCGCCGCTGGCGCACCGTCTCGGCATCTATCAGGTGAAGCGCACGCTCGAGGATCTGGCGTTCAAGTATTACGACCCGACGATGTACTATGACATCAAGCGGCGCGTTAAAAAACGCCTGCCCGAGCGCGAAGAGCTGGTCAATCAGGCGATGGGCATCCTCGACGCCCGCCTCAAGGAAATGGGCATCGAGGCGCAGATCAAAGGCCGCGCCAAGCATTTTTACAGTATCTTCGAGAAGATGAACCGCAAAAAACTGTCCGTCGAGCAGCTGTACGACCTGCTCGCGCTCCGCGTCATCGTCGCCGACGTGACCACCTGCTATACCGTCCTCGGCGTTGTGCATACGCTCTGGAAGCCCATCCCCGGACAGTTTGACGACTATATCGCCAACCCTAAGAACAACATGTACAAGTCCCTGCACACCACGGTCATGGGGCCGCAGGGAGAGCCGCTGGAAGTGCAGATCCGCACCTGGGAGATGCACTGGCTTGCCGAGTACGGCGTGGCCGCTCACTGGCGCTATAAAGAAGGACATGCGCAGATCGACGAGCTGGACAACAAGCTCGAATGGATCCGCAAGGCGCTCGAAAACGGGCAGGAGACCAACAGTCAGGAGTTCATGGAGCGTCTGCGCGACGACGTGCTCACCTCTGACGTGTTCGTCTTCACGCCTGAGGGCGACGTCAAGAGTCTGCCGCGCGGCTCGTGCCCCGTTGATTTTGCCTACGCCGTTCACAGCCGCGTGGGCGAGCAGTACGTCGGCGCGATGGTCAACAACCGCATCGTTGCGGCGGATTACCAGCTCAACAACGGCGATATCGTCAAGATCATGACCTCGCCGCAGGGCAAGCCCTCGCGCGACTGGGCCAACTTCGTCAAAAGCAGCAAGGCAAAAAGCCGTATCCGCAGCTATTTCAAGCGTCTTGACTCGCTCGAGAAGGCGGAGAACATCCAGCGCGGGCGCGAGCTGCTGGAGCGTGAGCTGAAAAACCGCCTTGGCGACAACTTCAAGCCGGTCGACGAAGTCATCCCCTTCATCAGCCGCATCGCGCACGACGTCGGCTACAGCAGCGCCGACGAAGTGCTCGCGGCCATCGGTTCCGGTTCGCTGGGACAGGCCGGCATCGCTCAGAAAGTCAGCGTGGCGCTCAACACTCCCGTCGCCGACGCTGTGCCGCAGACGCCCGAAGCAGTCACCCACCAGGCGCCGCACGGTTTCGCTCAAAAGGAAGCCGACGTCATCGTCGAGGGAGCTTCCGGCATTGCCGTGACGCTGGCGCACTGCTGTCAGCCGGTTCCCGGCGACGCCATCGTCGGATTTTCCACGAAAGTGCGCGGCATCATGGTGCATCGCGAGAACTGTCCGCGCGTGCAGAATGTCAGCGCTGACCGCATCATCCCCGTAAGCTGGGGCAACACCGACAAGAAAAAGTACGAGACGCGGATCATCATCGACGCGCTCAACCGCCCCGGCATCTTTGCCGACGTCGCGCAGGTGTGCGCCAACAACGGCGTCAACATCACCTCCGTGATCGCGTCGCAGATGGGCAGCGGCAATTCAAGGATGAAGATGGATATCGCCGTGCAGGATCTTGAGCAGCTTTATTCGATCATCGCCAGACTGAACGGCGTGCGCGATGTGATCAACGTGATCAGGGGGCAGGGTTCATGAGAGCAGTCGTACAGAGAGTCAGTTCTGCCTCGGTCGATTTCGAAGGCGTCAGGACCGGCGCGATCGGCGCGGGCTTCTGCGTGCTGCTCGGCGTCACGCACACCGACACTGAGGCCGATGCCAAATGGCTGGCAGAGAAGATCGCCGGCCTGCGTGTGTTTGAGGACGGCGAAGGCAAGCTCAACCGCTCGCTTCTTGACGTGGGCGGCGAGATGCTCGTCGTGTCCCAGTTTACGCTTTACGGCGACTGCCGCCGGGGCAAGCGTCCTTCGTTCAGCGAGGCTGCACGTCCCGAGCTTGCCAACGGGCTTTATGAAAAATTTGTCGAATATGTGAAGCAGACCGGCGTTCTCGTGCAGACGGGCGTCTTTCAGACCATGATGGCCGTCTCGCTCGTCAACGACGGGCCCGTGACGCTGATCATCGACACACCGGAGAAAAAATCATGAATTACAAACGCATCCCCCTTGGTCCGCTGTGGACCAATTCATACGTGATCGACGACGGAAACGGCACGGCGCTGTGCGTCGACGCCGGCGGCGATCCTGCCGATGTGCTCGGCTGGCTGCGCAACGAGCAGCTGAAGCTTGAGGCGATCGTGCTCACGCACGGCCACATGGATCACATCCTCGGCGTCGCGCCTCTGGCTCGTGCGACCGGTGCGGCCGTGTATGTGCCGGAGGCTGACGAGGCGCTGCTGAGCGATCCCAACAAAAATCTGGCTTCCGAGTTCGGCTATCCCGTTGAGCCTGTCAAAGCCGATCATATCGTGCACGACGGCGATACTTTCATCGTCGGCGGCTTGTCGCTGAAAGCGATGCACACCCCCGGACACACGCCGGGAAGCACGTGCTACATCGTCGAGCAGAACGGTGAAAAGCTGCTCGTTTCCGGCGACACGCTCTTTGCCCGCAGCATCGGCCGCACCGATCTGACCGGCGGCGATGAATCCGCGATGAGCGCTTCGCTTGAGCGACTGGCAGCCATTCCCGGCGACATGCCGGTGCTGCCTGGGCACGGACCCGAGACGGCTTTGCAGAGAGAACGGGAACTGAATCCCTTCCTGGGCGGCTGATGTCGGCCCTGAAGATGACTGCCGGCGAGCGTCCTCGCGAACGGCTGATCGCCCGCGGAGCGGAATCGCTCAAAAACGAGGAGCTGCTGGCCATCCTGTTCGGGACCGGACGTCAGGGGTGCGACGTGCTCGAGATGTCGCGCGAGCTTCTGAACAAATACGGCTCGCTGAAAAGCCTGTCGCGCGCGCATGTCGCCGAGCTGACAGGAAAAAAGTCGGCGGTGGATGGCAGCGTGAAAGGCATTGGCGAAGCCAAAGCCGTCACCCTGCTGGCTGCGCTGGAACTTGGCAGGCGCGCTGCCGTTGAAGAGGAACGCCGCGACGACCTCGCTGCCAGGCTGGCGTTCTGGACGCAAAGCCTCAGCGCGGATGAGCGCGAGTTCCTGGTCGCGATCTACCTGGACGGCAAGGACCGACCCATCAGCGATGAACGGCTTTCCTACGGCGGCGTTGACGGCGCTCTTCTTGACGCAGGCTATCTGATGCGCCGGGCTGTTCGGCTTGACTGCGCATCACTCGTGCTGCTGCACAACCATCCTGACGGCGACACAGAGCCGAGCGGCGAGGACATGCAGCTGACGCGCGGTATTGCCAGGATGCTGGACACGCTGCAGATCGGATTTTACGGCCATTATATCGTTGGAGGCGGGCACATCAGACGCATCCCTGACGACAGCGGCGGCGAAGACGTGATCTCAGCGGCAGCTTCGCCGAACCGCGGAAATAAATGAGATTTTATAAAATGCCCTTTTTCGTTTTTGAAAAGGCGTTTTGAGGAGGAACGATCGTGGCTTTTTTCAGAAGATCGGGCGGCGTTGGTGTCGGCATAGACCTGGGCACGTCCAACGTCGTGGTGTTTCAGAGCGATAAAGGCATCGTCTTTGACGAGCCGTCATGCGTGTCCGTGCGCAAGCTGCCCCGCGGTGGGGTAGAAGTGATCGCTTACGGACACGAGGCCAAGGCGATGATCGGCAAGACGCCTGTCGGCGTCTCTGTGATCAAGCCGCTTCGCGACGGCGTTATTGCCAATTTTGACATGACAGAGGCCGTGCTGCGCCATTTTATCAGCAAGACCTGTGCGGCCGGGCATTTTTCCAATCCTCAGGTCGTCGTCTCCGTCCCCGCAAAAGTGACGGAAGTCGAACGCCGCGCGGTGGTCGACGCCGCGCTGGGTGCCGGAGCCCGCGAGGCCTACATCCTTGACGAGCCTGTCGCGGCTGCGCTGGGCGCCGGCCTGCCGATCAGCGCTCCCGAGGGGAGCATGGTGCTCGACATCGGCTCGGGCACCAGCGAAGTGGCGGTCATCTCGCTCGGCGGCCTTGTCGTCAGCAATTCACTGCGCGTCGCCGGCGACAGCATGGACGAGGCGATCATCGGCCTGTTCCGTCAGAAGCACGCTCTTCTGATCGGCGAAAGCACGGCTGAGAACGTCAAGATCCAGATCGGCTCGGTCCTGCCTTTGAAGGAAGAGCTGGAGATGGAAGTGAAGGGCCGCGACCTTGCCGACGGTCTGCCGAAGGTGACGCGCGTCAGCTCGGTGGAAGTACGCGAAGTGCTCATGCCGATCGTGTCCCGCATCGAAGACATGGTAAAAGTTGCGCTTGAGCAGACGCCTCCGGAGCTGTCGCGCGACATCGTCGACAACGGCATCGTCCTCACCGGCGGCGGATCGCAGCTGCGCGGGCTGGCGCCGACGCTCACAACGGTGCTCAACGCGCCGGTCATTCTCTCGGAAGATCCTATCCATGCCGTTGCCAACGGCGTCGGCCTGACGCTTCAAAACCTTGGAGAGATGAAGAGGATCCTCACGACCGTCCATAAGAGCCAGCTCTAAGCGGTCCTGCTCATGCCGCAGCGCAGAAATCCCGAGCGGGAGCTGATCGTTTCGCTGGCCTGCGTCGTCGCCTGCGTACTGCTCGCGCTCCTTTCGACAGGGCGCGACGGGACGCGGCGGGCGATGGACGCGGTGGCTTCGGCGCTGGTGCCGCTTGAGCGGCCCGCAGTGTTCGTTATGGACCGGATCGGCCAGTTTCGGCGGTGGACGGCGGAGCGCAGAGAGCTCCTGATGGAGCTTGCCGAGCTTCGCGAAGAGAATCGCGAACTTAAGATGCAGTCCGGCTCGAAGATCGCCGATGAGATCAGAAAACACGTCCGGCCTGAGAACCGCTATCCTGTCGTTTACCGCGATCCCCGCACCTGGTGGGAGGAGCTGCGCATCAGCACGCAGGGACGGACGTTTGAACCCGGCAGTGCCGTGCTTGACGGTTCCGACCTGATGGGCGTGATCACTTCGCAGTCGGGCGACAATGCCTGGGTGCGGCTGATCACCAGCGCGAACTTTTACGTCCCCGTCGTCGTCGAAGAAACGCGTGAGATCGGTGTCGTCACCGGCGACAACGAGGGCGGTGTGTGGCTCCGTTATCTGCCGTCTGACGGCGATTACAAGCCGGGCATGAGGGTGCTGACCGTTTTGGGCAGCCGGCTTCGTCCCGGCCTGCCGATCGGCGTGCTCACGTCCGAGCGGAGAACGGTCACGGCGGGGATCGATGAATATCGTGTGAAGACGGGCGCGGACCTGTTCAGGATCCAGTATGTTTTTGCGGCGGGAGGATCGGGATCATGAAGAAATTTCTCATCCTTGCGCTGTGCTGGTATGTTCAGGATCTCGTACAGATCCTGATGACGCAGACGTTCCTTGCACCGGAGTTCTTTGCCGTCGCATTGCTGGACTGCTCGACCCGTTCTCGTGAGCCCGATGCCCCCTGGCCGTGGCTTGCCGCGGCGGTGGCCGGCGGCCTGCTGACCGATCTGCGGTGGATCGGCGTGCCCGGTCTGTGCGCCGCGCTGTA
>JAGAYQ010000093.1 GCA_017940445.1 Pyramidobacter sp.
CCTCCGGGGCCTCTGCCGCCTCCCGGTCCGCCAGGGCGGGCGCAGGCAGCAACGGCCAAGGCCGCTGTGAGGACGGCGGCAAGAGCGATGACGCTCAGTTTTCTGCTCATGGAGTGACCTCCTTTGAAGGGAATATTTAAACGCTGTATCAAAAAGCGGCGTCCTCGCGAACACGCCGCGCTTATCCCGCGCTATTCGTACTTGAGCGCGTCGATGGGGTTGAGCAGCGAGGCTTTCGCGGCCGGGTAGTAGCCGAAGCCGATGCCGACGGCAGCCGAGAAGATGAACGCGAGCAGGATGGAACTGGCAGAGAAGATGGGCGGAGCCTGAGTGATGCCGGCCAGGCTGTACCCGGCCGCCACGCCCACGCAGATGCCGAGCACGCCGCCGATGACGGACAGGGTGACGGACTCGATCAGGAACTGGAGGCGGATGTTGATCGCCTTGGCGCCGACGGCCATGCGGATGCCGATCTCGCGCGTGCGTTCGGTGACGGAGACGAGCATGATGTTCATGATGCCGATGCCGCCGACGACGAGCGAGATGACGGCGATCGACGCCAGCAGCATCGAGGTGACGCTGGTGGTCTTGCGCCGTGCTTCGAGCATCTGCGACAGGCTGCGCACGGCAAAGTCGTCGGCTTCGCCGGGACGGATCTTGTGACGCTCGCGCAGGAGCATCGTGATCTCGCTGGTGATGTAGGCCAGCGACTCCATCGAGACGCCTTTCACCTGGATGTTGCCGACGCGGCCGGGCGAATTGTTGTAGCGAACGAGGCGGCTCTGCGCGGTTTTGAGCGGCACGAGGATGAGATCGTCCTGATCCATGAAGCCGCCGGTGCTCTGCCCCTTGGTCGCGAACACGCCGATGACGGTGAACGGCACTTTGGAAAGGCGGATGGATTTGCCCAGCGGGCTTTCGCGCCCAAAGAGCTTGTCAGCCACGGTCTTGCCGATCACGGCGACCTTGTTGCCCATTCTCTGGTCGCTGTCGCTGATGTTGCGGCCGCGGTCGATCGTGTAGCCCTGCACGTCGGGATATTCGGGCGTGCTGCCATACACCTGGGTGGCCCAGTTGGTGTTGCCGTAGATGGCCTGAACGCTGGTGCTCACGGTCGGGGCCACGGCTTCGACGCCGGAGACGTTTTCGGCGATGGCCTTGGCGTCGTCCTCGGTGAGGAACTTGGCGTTGTCGCCTGTGGACTGGGCGTTGCGCTCGCGCATGACGGTGACGGAGTTGGTGCCGAACGAGGCGATCTGCTCGTCGATCACCTTGTTGGCGCCCTCGCCCACGGCAAACGCGGCAATGACGGCTCCGACACCGATGATGATGCCCAGCGTGGTGAGGAACGAACGGGTCTTGTTGCGCCGCAGGGCGCGGATGGCGATGCGGAAGATTTCGATGAACGAGATCACGGGCGTTCCTCCTTTCTAGAAACGACGCTTCTCGACGGGCTTGTCTTCGAGGATCAGGCCGTCGCGGAACAGCAGCTGGCGCTTGGCGAACGCGGCCACGTCGGGCTCGTGCGTGACGAGGATGATGGTGATGCCCTCTTCGTCGTTGAGTTTCTGGAACAGGCGCATGATCTCGTCGCTCGTCTTCGAGTCGAGGTTTCCCGTCGGTTCGTCGGCCATGAGGATAGGCGCTCGATTGACGATGCCGCGGGCGATGGCAACGCGCTGCTGCTGTCCGCCGGAAAGCTGGCTGGGCTCGTGATTGAGACGTTCTTCCAGCCCCATGCGCACGAGGGCTTCTTTGGCGCGGCGGTGGCGCTCCTTGGCGCCGATGCCGGCATAGAGCATGGGCAGTTCGACGTTTTCCAGGGCGCTGGTGCGCTGAAGCAGGTTGAAGCCCTGGAAGACGAAGCCGATCGTGCTGTTGCGGATGGCGGCCAGCTGGTCGCGGTTCAGCTTCGACACGTCTTTGCCGTCGAGGAAATACTGGCCGCTGGTGGGCTTGTCGAGGCAGCCGAGGATGTTCATCGTCGTCGATTTGCCCGATCCCGACGGGCCCATCATGGCCACGAACTCGCCGCGATCGACAGTCAGGTCGATGCCGTGGAGGATTTCGATCGACTCGCTGCCGAGCTTGAAGCTCTTATGGATGTCTTTCAGTTCGACGAGCGGCATGGCTATTTCTTCTTGTCAGACTGGAGGTTGAAGCCAACGAGGACTTCGGTCCCCTCCTCCACGCCGGAGAGGATCTCGGTGCGGGTGCCGTCGGTGATGCCCTTTTCAACTTCGATCTTGACGGGCTTCTTGTTCATCATCACATAGACGCCGGGCGTTTCGACCGCGGCCACGTTGCCGCCGCGGCGGCGGGGGCCCATCTGGATCTCGGTGTTCACGTTGGGACGGAACCGCAAAGCGGCGTTGGGCACCAGCAGGATGTCGTTCTTCTCGGTGACGATCAGGCTGACGTTGGCGGTCATGCCGGGCATCAGCTTCTCTTCGTCGTTGTTCACCTTGACGATGACCGTGTAGCTGACGACGCTGTTGCTCGACTTGGGCGAGATGCGCACCTGCGTGACCTGTCCGCGGAAGGTCGTGTCCGTGAAAGCGTCAACGGTGAATTCTGCCTTTTGGCCCACTTTGACGCTGCCGATGTCGGCCTCGTCAACGTTCACTTCCACCTGCATCTGCTTGAGGTCGCGGGCGATCTCGGCGATGCTGGGCGTCTGATAGCTGGCGGCAACGGTCTGGCCCTTTTCGACGTTCTTGGCGACGACGACGCCGTCGACGGGCGAATAGATCTTCGTGTAGCCGAGGTTGATCTCCTGCTTGCGCAGCGTGGCCTCGTACTGGGCCACTTTGGCCTGGGCGGCCATCAGATCGGCCTTGGCAGTCGCCTGCTCGGCCACGTCGGCGTCAAGCTCGCTGCGGGCGATCAGGTCTTTTTTCACCAGCTGACGTGTGCGGTTGAGGTCGCGGTTGGCCTTGAGCAGCTTGGCGTTGGCCTTGGCCAGATCTGCCTTGGCGGAGAGGACGTTGGCGCGCGCCATGTCCACGTCGGCCTGCTGCGTGCGGCTGTCCATGACGGCGATGAGCTGGCCTTCGGTGACTTTGTCGTTGTAATCGACGTAGATCTCCCTGATGGTGCCGGAAATCTGCGTGCCGACGTCGACGGTCTCCTCGGCGCTGAGGGTGCCGGTGGCCTGGATGGTGCTGCGCAGCGAGCCGCGGCGGACTCGGGCGGTGCGGTAGCTTACGTCGGCGCCGGAAGCGCGCGTTTCGGTGTACCAGATGCCGCCGCCGGCAACGAGCGAGGCGACGAGCGCGAAAGCAACGAATTTAAACATTTTTTTCATGATTCGGATACCTCCCCCATGGCTTTTTCAAGGCTGAGACGCGCTTCCTGATGGTCGTACAGGGTCGAGATGAGCTTGGTCTGCGCGCTGGCGTACTTGTCAACGGCATCGGAGATCTCCAGGCTGTCGCCCACGCCGGCGCGATAGCGGCCAAGCGCCAGGTCGAGATTCTCGCGCGCCTGCTTCACGGCCATCTTCGCAGCGTCGATCGAGGCGGCGCTTTCGCGCAGGCTCTGCCACGCTTTGCGCACTTCAAGCACGATGTCCTGCGCCAGCTTTTCGCGCGTGGCTTCGGCAACTTTCAGGTCGGCCTTCGACTGCGCGACACGGGCCTTTTTCTGGCCGCCGTCGCCAATGGGGATGCTCAGGCTCAGCCGGGCATTCCAGCGTTCCGACTCGTCAAAAGTGGTGCCGCCAAAGGTGTAGCCGCCGCTGGCGCTCAGATCGGGCGCGTTCGTCAGCTTGGCGGACTTCAGATCGGTCTTCGCCTTGAGCACGAGCAGATCCTGGGCGCTCAGGTCGGGGCGGTTGGCAGCCGCGCGCTCGAGGGCCTCGTTCAGGCCGATGTTCCAGGGCTGGAATTCGAGCTCGTCTTTGACGCTGTCGATCTCCAGGGCCGGCATCCCCATCGCGGAAGCCAGCTGGGCCTTGTACTGCTCGGCGGAGGATTCGGCCCTGATCAGCGAGAGGCGCGCGTTGGCAAGGTCGGTCTCGGCCTTGGTCACTTCGATCTTGGCCTTGGTGCCGACGGAGTAATACGATTGCGCCCACTCAAGACGCTTCTGGTAGTTTTTCACCTGCTCCTTCTGCACAGCCACGTCGCGGACCGACCTGTTAAGGCCGTAATAGGCATCGCGGACTGCGGCGATGATGTTCTCGCGCGTGCGCTTGTACGTCTCCTCCGAGGCTTTTTCGGACAGCTTGGCGCTTTTGATCGCCGTGTTCGTCTTGCCCCAGTCGTACACCGTCTGCGACACGGAGACGCCGGAGCTCCAGTCGCCGTTGCTGCCGCCGCTGCCGGGGCCTTTGGTGGTGCCGCTGCGGGTATAGCCGGCAGTTCCGTTCACCTTGGTGCGGGCAGCCACAGCCGCCTGCGACGTTCTCGCCTTGTTGGCCTCGACCGTGCCCTC
>JAGAYQ010000094.1 GCA_017940445.1 Pyramidobacter sp.
CTACGTTCGTTCCCTTGGAGTCGTCAACGTAGAGGACGCCGTTTTTTTCGCAGACTTTTTCGCAGCGGTGACGCGGCGCCTTGAACAACGGAAGTGTTTTTTCCACGTTGATCTGCGGAAACGCGAGCACGGCCGCTGCCGCGGACATCGCTGCATTCTCCAGATTGTGCGTGCCGATCAGCGGCAGCGCGGCTGTGCGGAAAAGCACCCTTTTTTGTTCCCCAAGGAGCAGCGATGATTCTTTGTCCGCCAGTTCGATCCTGTCAGCACCTGATCCGAGAACGACGGTCCGGCGCACCTCAGGCACGCGGAACGCGTCTTCCTGATGGACGACCGCGAAACCGCCGTCTTTCGGCGGAAGGAAGATCTTGCATTTGTCATCGACGTAATTTTCATAACTGCCATGCCAGTCGATATGATCGGGAGCCAAATTGGTCAGCACGGCCACATCAGGCGCAAAGCGCGTGTTCCAGTGCAGCTGAAAGCTGCTCAGTTCCATGACGAGCGCTTCATGATCCTCTCCGGCATGAGCAGCAAGCGGCTCGCCGATGTTGCCGCAGGCGACGGCGTCGATGCCGTTTTCTTTCAAGATATGAGCGATCAGCGACGTGCAGGTCGTCTTGCCGTTGGTACCGGTCACAGCGATCAGCTTCCCGTGCAGGAACGGAGCGAGAAAGTCCAGCTCCCCCTGCACGGGGATTTTTTTATCCCGCGCCATGACGACCGCCGGCGACGTCTCGGGAACGCCGGAGCTGACGACCATCAGATCGCACTCGCAGCAGCGCGGCGTATGCCCGCCGCACTCCCAGCGCACTGACGCCGATTTAAAGTCGTTTTGCGTGCTTTCAGGAAGTTCTGCCCGGCTGTCGGTCACAAACACTTCCGCGCCGCTACGGGCCGCAAAAAGGGCCAGAGCCCGCCCGCTGACGCCGGCACCGACGATCGTGATCTTTTCAGCCATCGCAAAACTCCCCTTTCCTCAAAATGATATGACGTTCAAAGAGCGCTTAAACGTGCGCAAACAGCGGAGCAAGAGCATTTCCCGCCGCGATGATCATCAGCGCCATCAGCGCGTGGATGATCCAGAAGCGGATGACGATCCGGTCCTCAGGCCAGCCGAGAAGCTGGAAATGATGGTGGATCGGGCTCATCCGAAAGACCTTTTTGCCCCAGCCGTGGATGGCGATCAGCTGAATGACGACCGACAGCATCTCAATGCCGAATCCGGCCGCCGCCGGGACGAGGACGAGCACGCCCTTTCCCGTAAACGCACACGAAGCCATCAGTCCGGCCAGGAAATGCGCGCCGGCGTCGCCCATGAAGACCTTCGCGGGATGGCAGTTGTGCCAGAGAAAGCCCAGCGAGACCGCGATCCCCGCAGCCGCTCCGTAATACGGATCCGGCGACAGATACATCAGCACGCCGAAGCTCACCAGGCAGCCGCCGGCAGCGAGTCCGTCGAGCCCGTCGGTGACGTTGACCGAATTCTGCACGCCGACGGCAAAAAACAGCGCCAGCGGCCAGATCCAGTGTCCGATCGAGCAGCTGCCCAGCAGCGCCGGGACCACGCCGTCAGCCGCCAGGAGCGCGAACCACAGCAGCGTCGTGACGACCTGCAGGGCAAACTTCTGCAAACTGCGCAATCCCTCGCTCGATCTGCCGCGGAACTTGAGCAGATCGTCCGCCAGTCCGACCAGTGCCGACAACAGCGGATACGACCAGAAGGCCATCCCCAGACTGTCGCCGCGCAGGATCGACGAGATCAGCATCCCCGATCCGATCAGCAGAAATACGACGCCGCCCATCGAGGGAACTTTAGCCTTCACTTCCTCGTCGATGTGCGTGCCGTACCATTTCTGCACCTGCGAAACGTGCCGGCGGCGCATCCAGCCGATCCACGAACGCTGAGCGGCCACTTCGCACGCGAAGAGAAAGAAGATCATCAGGATCGTGTCCATCTTAGAGCTCCAGCGCCTTGACGACGCGTTCAAGATGATTGCCGCGCGAGCCTTTGACGAGGATCACGTCGCCCTCGCGCGGATCGAGTTTGTCGACGGAAGCGATCAGCTCCTCGACTGAATCAAGCAGATAGTCTTCAGCGCCGGGAACGCTCTTCCACGTTTCGCCGAAGAGGAACAGGTCGCCGCTGACCTGCAGCGCTCTGTCAAAGATCTCTTCGTGAAGCGCCGCGGCTCCTTCGCCCAGCTCGAGCATTTCGCCGAGCACGAGGATGCGGCGGCCGGGGATGCCCGCGTCGCGCATCGACACAAGCGATGCTTTCATCGCGGCAGGGCTGGCGTTGTAACATTCGTCAAGGATCGCCGCGCCGCTTTCGGAACGCTTCACTTCGCCGCGTCCGGCGCTGTTGCGGCACTTTGGCAGCGCCGCGGCGATGTCGCGGCTGGAAAGCCCCAGACGGCCGGCGATCGCGCAGGCACAGCAGAGCGGATAGAGCTGATGCACGCCGGCCAGCGGCAGCGAGATCTTGAACGAGATGCCGTCAAGGCCGGTCATGATCGCATCGACCATGAAACGGCCGTCCTTCCACGAGATCCGTTCCTGCGAGAAGAACACCTGACCAGAACGGCCAAAGCGGATCGTCCCGGGGAGGTTCAGCTCCTGCGCGCGGCGCGTCAGCAGCTCGTTGTCGCCGTTGACGATCGCGCAGCGCAGCTGCGTCGAAGAGAAGATCTCGGATTTTGCGTCGAGCACGCCGCGGACGGAGCCGAAACTTTCCAGATGCGCAGGCGCCACTTCCGTGACGGCTGCCACCGTCGGGGGCAGATAACGAACCATCTCGGCGATCTCGCCCGCATGGTTGGCTCCCATTTCCAGGAGCAGGACCTGCGTATCGAGTGGAGCGGCCAGCACCGTCACGCCGCAGCCGATCAGCGTGTTGTAGTTGCCTCCGGCCGTGTGCAGGCGAAAGTGATCTTCGAGCATCGCCTGCGCGTAGTTTTTCGTCGAAGTCTTGCCGACGCTGCCGGTGATCGCGACGATCTCCTTCAGTTCGGGAAGGGAAGCTGCATAGGCCGAAGCCAGACGCGCCAGGCCGTATTCACAGCGTTCCGGCGTGAGCACAAAGGAGCACTCGGGATGAGCGGCGCTCCATTCATCTTTGTAAAACGACTGTTCGCAGACGACGAGCGACGCGCCGGCGTTCAGAACGTCTTCGATGAAGCGATGGCCGTCAGTGTGTTCGCCGCGAAGAGCGACAAATCCCTCACCGGCTTTTGTCTCGCGGCTGTCGACGCGGATGCAGACCGGCAGCTCCCGATCCGGACCGCGCAGTTCAACGTTCGCCCGCGATGCGATCTGACTCAGTTTCACAGGATCTGCAGCCCCTTTCTGCGCGCCCACTCCTCGACCGTGCCGCGGTCGCTGTACGGATGCTTGACGCCGTTGATTTCGAGATAGGGTTCCGGCCCCTTGCCGGAAAGCGCCACAAGGTCGCCTTCGCGGCACCAGTCGAGCGCTTTGAAGATGGCCGCGTCGCGCGGCAGATCGATCGACCAGCAGTCGTCAGTACGGACTTCTTTGACGCCCTCGGCGATCTGCTCGGCGATCGCGCGCGGATCTTCGGTGCGCGGGTTGTCCATCGTGATGAAGATGCGGTCGGCTTTCTGAGCCGCCGCTTTGCCGAGCAGCGGACGATGGCCGGCAAAACGGTCACCGCCGTGTCCGAACACGCTGACGAGCCGCCCTCTGGTAAGCGGCCGCAGCGTAGAAAGGAGCGCTTCGAGCGAGTCGGCCGTATGCGCGTAGTCGATGATCACGCGCACGCCGTTTTCAAGCGTGAGCCGCTCCATCCGGCCGGGGACCTGAGGCATGCCTTCAAGCCCGGCGACGACACTTTTTTCATCGCAGCCGGAAGCCAGACACACCGCCGCCGCACCTAGCGCGTTTTCGACGTTGTACCGTCCTGTCAGCGGGATATGCACGCGGGCAAGGCGCTTGCCGTCAAGAAGAAGATCAAACTCGCCGCCGTCGGAACTGAGCGAAACGTTCTCGCCCACCAGGCGGGCCGGCGCTTCGAGCGCCCAGGTCATCGCCCGGGGGAACTCGGCAGCCAGCCGACGGCCGTATTCGCTTGCCGCGTTGGGAGCGACCGCCGCGCCGTCTTTGAGATACTGATGGAACAGCTCGCACTTGGCGGCAAAATAGTTTTCCATCGTTTTATGAAAATCGAGATGTTCGGGGGTCAGGTTCGTAAAGACCGCGCCGTCAAACCGGCAGCCGCTCAGCCGCCCCTGCACGATGCCGTGCGATGAGCACTCCATCGAACAGGCCTGACAGCCGTTGTCGGTCATTTTTTTCAGGAAGCTCTGCACCTCGTCGCTCTCGGGCGTGGTGCGGTCAGCGAGGACGGCTTTTTCACCGTCGTCGTAGACGATCGTGCCCAGCAGGCCGCAGCGGATCCCGCAGCTCTGCAGGATCGAACGGATCATGTAGCTGGTCGTGCTCTTTCCCTGCGTGCCGGTCACAGCGAACATCTTCAGTTTATCTGCCGGTTCATCGAAAAGAGCCGCGGCGAGAAATCCCATCGCGGCACGAACGTTTTTGACCTGGATCCAGGGGATGGAGACATCGCTCACAGGACGCTGCACGAGCAGACACGACACGCCGGACGCGAGCGCCTGGCCGATAAAACGATGGCCGTCGACGTGATCGCCGACGACACAGGCAAAGATGTCGCCCGGTCCGACCGTCCGCGAATCGCTCTTCAGGGCGCAGCCGGCCGGCAGTTTGCTCCAGTCACCGCCAATATCCGTGAGAAGCCCGGCCGCCTTCAGGTCGGCCAGTCCCCGTTCCACCCGGTAATCCATCTTTTAAAACGCTCCTTCGTATTTCCGTGCCTTATTTCACGCCAATGCCCTTCAGACGTTCCACTTCATCAACAACTTTTTTGAAGACGGGCGCGGCCAGCGCGCCGCCGTAATAGACTTTTCC
This sequence comes from Pyramidobacter sp., assembly GCA_017940445.1. GTDB lineage: Bacteria > Synergistota > Synergistia > Synergistales > Dethiosulfovibrionaceae > Pyramidobacter. Next base: position 4,951 of record JAGAYQ010000094.1, read on the forward strand.
GGTCACGTCGCCGAACACGATCAGCATCGTGTACTTTGGATCGTTCGCCGGCCAGAAGCCGATGAATGACGAGTTATACAGGCCCTTGACGTACTTTCCCTTGCGGGCCACCTGCGCCGTGCCCGTCTTGCCCGCGACATGGACTGCCGAACTTTCGGCCGGCTTGCCCGTGCCTTCGGTGACGACCTTGCGCAGCACGCTGCGGATCCAGCGCGCGTTTTTCTGCGAAACGACGCGGTCAACTTCCATCGGTTCGGAGTGGAACACGCGCAGCCCTTCGCTGTTGACGGCCGACTTCACCAGATACGGACGCATCAGCACGCCGTCGTTGACGATCGCGTTGAAGGCAGTGACCAGCTGCAGCGGCGTCACCGCAAATCCCTGGCCGATGGCGACGTTGGCCGGAGTCACGCCGTACCATTTGTCAGCTGTGGCAAGAAGTCCGGGCTCTTCGCCGTTCAGGCGGATGCCGGTGCGCTTGCCGATGCCCCACGAGCGCATCTCAGCGTAGGTCGAAAACGGCGGCATCCTCATGCCGATGTGAGCCATGCCGACGTTCGAAGACTTGATGAGGATCTGGCTCACGTTCATGATGCCGTTGTCGCGCGGGTGCGAATCGCGGATCATGCCGTCGGCGACTTTGAGATAGGCAGGACAGCGGAACGCATCTCCCTGGCGCAGACGTCCTTCCTCCAGCGCCATTGCCACCATGATGGGCTTGAACGTAGAGCCCGGTTCGTAGACGCGGTTGACGGCGTTGTTGCTCAGCGCCTTCAGGTTGGCGAACGTCGCGCGGTTGTTCGAGTCAAACACAGGATAACTCGCCATCGCCTTGACGGCGCCTGTTTTCGACTCCAGGCAGACAGCGGCCGCCCAGGGGGCTTTGAACTCCGTCGCCTGCGCGTTCAAAAAGCGCTCAAGCGCGTACTGGATATCTGAGTCGATCGTCAGGAACAAGCCCTGCTCTTCGGATTTCTGTGCCGCATCAGCCGATTCCACGCCCACCTCCGCGCTCGACGAGGCGCCGCGGTAGGTGATATGCATCTTTTCAGGAACGACGAGCGTGCCGTTCCACGTCAGCTCGATGCCGGCAAGTCCCCAGCCGTCCTGATCACAGTAGCCGAGGATGTGCGACATCTGGCTGCCCTTGGGGTAGATGCGCTTGCGCTCTTCGCGGATGTAAAAGCCTTTGCCGCAGGTCTTGACGATCTCTTCGGCCTCGCCGCGCTCCAGGTAGCGTTTCACCCAGTAAAAGCGGCGGTCAAGATTTTTCGCGAGAGACGCGACCTTCTTCTTGCCGATGTAAGGCGTGAGCTTTTCAAGGCTCTTCGGGTCGAAATTCTCAACGCCGGGATCGAGGAACACGCTGTACGTCGTCACCGACAGGGCCAGAGGCTCACCGTTGCAGTCGTACACCGTGCCGCGGTCCATCGCCATGCGCTCGCTCTGATGATACTGCTTCGACAGCTGCGAAGCCGCGCGCGGATCAGGATACAGATGGACCTGGATGAGGAAAGCGAGGTAGACGCCCATTGCCGCGAAGACGAGATACCACTGCACTTTTCGATATGAATCTGTCTTCGTCTTCCAGTCTGACATTCCGGCGCTGCTCCTTTCCGCTCAAGATCGATCGTCGAAAAAAAAATCAGTTTTGATACCCGCGAACCGCATTCGCCAGCGCGGCCGTCGGCATGCCCGCCCTCTGGACGGCAACGTCAACGCGGATCGCTCCGGCTACGTGCACCTGTGTCATGCCCAGATCCTGAGCTGCGTATACATGCACGGCCTTAGGCGACATCATCGCCGCCACTTCGCGCTCAAGATCGCGGCATTCTTTTTCACAGGCCGTCAGGCGTTCCTGCAGGGCTGTGACCTGTGCGTCAAGCGCCTGCGAGTCGCTGCGCAGCATCGAGAGCAGTCCCAGCGACATAATACCGACGATGAAGAACATCACCAATGCGTGACTGAATTTCCACGAACTTCTCCGCGCTGATCTCAAACCCTTCGCCATGGTCCCATCCGCCCTTTCGCCGAATCTGGCAAATCTTTTTTAAAAAATCCCCGAAGCCGCGCACTGCGCGATTTCGGATTTCGTTCGATCTCTTCTTCGCCGGGAACCTCCGCTTTGCGCGGCTCCAGCGTCCCCAGCCCCTGTTCGCTCCACTCACGAAACTGATACTTGACGAGCCGGTCTTCGAGCGAGTGATACGTGACGATGATCAGCCGTCCTTCCTGCGCCAACAGCGAGAAAGCTTCCTTCATCCCCTGCTCCAGCGCCCCCAGTTCGTCGTTGACAGCGATGCGCAGCGCCTGAAACACCTTGCGCGCCGGATGACCGTTCATCTTCCGCATCGCCGGCGCGGGGATCCCCTGCCGTATCAGCTCCACAAGCTCATGCGTCGTCTTCACCGGACTCGCTGCGCGGGCGTTTACGATCGCCCCCGCGATGCTCCAGGCGAAGCGCTCTTCGCCGTATTTGCGGAAAATCGCCGTCAGCTCGTCCCGCGAGAGCGTATTGACCAGTTCTGCAGCAGACGTGCCTGCCGACTGGTTCATGCGCATATCGAGAGGTCCGTCCTCGCGGAACGAAAAGCCCCGCTCGCCGTCGACCAGCTGCATATTCGACACGCCCAGATCGAGCACCACCGCGTCGGCCTGTTCGATCCCGGCCTGTGCGCAGAGCGTCTTCATATCCCGATAATCCCCCGCCAGCGCCGCAAACCGTTCACCGAAAACGCTCAGCCGCTTGCAGCTCAGTTCGCGTGCTTTCGCGTCGCGGTCGATCCCGACGACGCGCCAGGAAGGATCTTTCTTCAGGAATGCTTCAGAGTAGCCGCCTAATCCCAGCGTGCCGTCCACGATCAAAGCGTTTTTCCTGAGCGTCAGACACTCAAGCACCTTGTCGAGAAGCACCGGTATGTGCTCAAATTCCAAGGTCGGCCACCCCTTCCGCCAGCGCCGTGAAGTTGTCGAGCATCTCATCGTTGCTCGCCGCCCACTTTGCGCTGTTCCAGATCTCGAGGTGATCGTTCACGCCGTTGACAACGACCTGATCTTCGAGCTGAGCGTACTTTCTCAGCTTGGCCGGAATGAGGATACGGCCCTGACCGTCGACCGGCAGTTCTTCCGCGGCGCTCAGCAGCGTGCGCATGAACTGACGGGCCTGGCCCTTGGTGAAAGGCAGAGACTGGAGCTTCTGGAGGTAGGCGTTCCATGCGTCCATGGGGTAGACGGCAAGACAGTTATCGAGGCCAACCGTGCAGACGACGGTCTCCCCGATCTGTGAGCGGAATTTCGCCGGCATGACGAGCCGCCCCTTGCTGTCTATGCGATTGTCAGAGCTTCCCATGAGCATGGCGTTATCCCCCACTTTCCTCCACTTTTCACCACCATGCAGTGAGATTACCGCAGTTTTCCACCGAGGTCAAGGCATAAAAATCGCTTAAAAAACGTAATTGAAGGAACGTGGAAATGATGAGCAAATTTTTCGTATACATTCTTTTTCGAAAGACGTCCAACAGTGGATAAAAAAATTGAGGTATCCACATTTCTGCGGTACCTCAATCTTAATTGTCGCAACATTACATTTTTTCAAACAGCAAAATCAACAAACTTTTCAGAAAACGGAAAGCGTTTTATATAAATGTATGATCGATATCACTAAAAAGTGCTGAAAAAGGAGTGGTTCATAAGCCGGGTTCTGTCGTGGATAGTCATTTATCTAGGACCGCGCATTGCTGCGCGTCTCAAGCGATCTGTACCCGGAGGTCAGCGGGCAGCCTCGTCCCTCCCTATTCGATCTTGCTCCAGACGGGGTTTGCCAGGCACGGCAGTCGCCTGCCGCCCGGTGAGCTCTTGCCTCACCCTTTCACCCTTACCCGGTGCGGAAACCGGGCGGTCTGCTCTCTGTTGCACTTTCCTGTGGCTTGCGCCAACTGGACGTTATCCAGCGTCTTGCCCTGCGGAGCCCGGACTTTCCTCTCCCGCTCGCGCGGCAGCGACTATCAGAACCACTCCGAGTGGACAGTATACCATCGTTTGCCCCATACGTCACGCGCAAAAGGCGATTGTCTAAAACGAGTTTATCGATTATAAATGCTTTTCTCTCATTTTAGGTGTATAATGTACACGTGAAAAATTTGCACTGGAGGTCATAGACATGAAAATCTGTGTTGTCGATGTGGCGCGCGTTTTTGCTCAGTCCAAGCCGGCCGACGAGGCCCGCAAGCACCTGACTGAGGTGCAGGGGACGCTGAAGGCCGGTCTTGACGAAGTGGTCGAGCTGTACAAGGACAATGTCGCCAGCCCCGAGGCCCAGAACGCGATCGCTCAGGCCCGCAATCTGCTTCAGCAGCAGATGAACGTCGAGCAGCAGGCTGCCGACGCGGTGGTGCGCAATCTGCTCGTCGAAGTGACCGAGGAGTGGCGCAAGGAGCACGACGATGTGGATATGATCGTTGCCCGCCAGCAGCTGGTTTTCTGCAAGCCGGAGCTTGACATCACCGGCGAGCTGATCGAGAAGATCAACGAGAAGACGCCCAAGTTCCCCGATCTTCCCAAGGTGAGCATCAACAAGAACAAGTAATTCTGCCAAAAAAACGAGACCGCCTGATTCGTTCAGACGGTCTCGTTCTTTTTACGCTATAATCGGACTATCTTTTTTTTCGGAGGAACTGCCATGCATATCGTCCATCCGATCGCGCCGCTGTTTGACGAGCGGTCATGCGCACTGATTCTCGGCACGATGCCGTCGCCCAAGTCGCGCGAAGCGGGATTTTACTACGGTCATCCGCAGAATCGTTTCTGGCGCGTGCTGGCCGCTGTGTTCGACTCGCCGTTTCCGGTGACGACGGACGAGCGGAAAGCGTTCGCGCTGTCGCACCGTCTGGCGCTGTGGGATGTGCTCCGCAGCTGCGAGATCACGGGCGCGAGCGATGCGAGCATCAAAGATCCCGTCGCCAACGATCTTTCCGTGATCCTCGAGCAGGCACCGATCCGCAGCATCTTCTGCACGGGAACTCGCGCGGCCTCTCTGTACCGACGTCTGATCGAGCCGAAGACGGGCATCCCCGCAGTCACGCTGCCCTCGCCCAGCCCGGCCAACTGCGCAGTGTCGTTTGAACGGCTGTGCGCCGCTTATACGGCTGTCCGACGCTGCGTCGAAAAGGACTAATTCTCCTTGTCGAGCACAGCCAGCATGGGGGCCACTTTTTCCAGCTCGGCGATGCCCTCGATGTCGGTGTCGAGCATGGGGACCTCAACAACGCCGTACTTGCCGAATTCCGCCCTGATCTGTTCCAGATATCCGGCCTGCTGGCGGCGGCGATTCGCAAAGAAAG
>JAGAYQ010000095.1 GCA_017940445.1 Pyramidobacter sp.
CAAGAACTACGCCCTCGCTCTCTGCGGTCACAAAAACTACGCCAAGTACCTCGACACGCTCGCCGAGATCGAGAAAAAGTCGCCGTCGGAAAGCTTTGCCGTTGAGGGGTAATAAGACTTTAATCTTGTGCGTGTAATAGCAGCGTAAATAAATTGCGCCGCTCTCTTTGCCTTTTTGTGGCATTGAGAGCGGCGCGATTTTCTTATTCGATTTTGCTGTCAGGCGTTGCTGTTTCCGACTCATGCACGCCGAAATACATGCGCGGCGTGGCTGTCCAGGCGTCGTTTTCCTGATGGTTCTCCAGCGCGTGGAGCACGCACTGCCGGATATCGGGAAAACGCGGATTCAGGTCGGCGATCAGCGACTTGGTGCGCGACCTCTCCGTGTCGCTGCCGTATTTGCAGCAGTGCTGCGAAGTCGCCACGCCCAGGCGGTCGAGCTCGGTCTGGATCTGGTGCTCGGTCAGGTAGATCATCGGCCGGATCAGCCACATGTCGGCACGGTCGTGCCACAGCTTGGGCTGAAAGGCGCGGAAGCGCCCGTTGCGCAGCAGGTTCATCAGCGCGGTCTCGACGACGTCGTCGAGGTTGTGTCCCAGCGCCAGCTTGTTGCAGCCCAGCTTTTTCGCGGCCGCGTTCAGCAGTCCGCGGCGCAGGTTGGCGCACAGGCTGCACGGCGACTGTTCATTCTTCACGTCGATGATATGCTCGATCGCGTAGGGGACGATGGTGAGCGGCACGCCGAGCGCTTCGCACACGTTCCTGACGCCGCTTGTGTCCCATTCGCCGTTTGTCATGTCGACGCTGACGGCCTGCAGGTCATATTTGACGGGGCTGTATGTTTTGATGTATTTGAGGATGTGCAGCAGCATAAGGCTGTCCTTGCCGCCCGATACGCCCACGGCGATGCGGTCGCCGGGGACGATCATGTCGTAGCGGAAGATCGCTTTGCCGACGAGGCGGCGTATTTTTGCGCTGATGCGCGGTGCAGACGGCGTTGAATCGGGAACGCTCATTTTCTTTCCCCCCTTGGGTAATAGGCTTTTGCATTCTAACATAGATTCGTCGATTTGCGGCATACAGCTTTTCATTCCTGTGTTAAAATGGTGTGTCTTGGAATTTTTTCGCAGGGGGACAACATGCGATTTTTTATTGATGGAACTGAGTGGAGTTTTCCGCACATGGATTCGCTGCCGCGTGAGGAGCTGCTGGACGCGCTGCGCGAGCAGGTGGCCGCCGAAGGCCGCGTCATCGTCGATATGCTGTGCGACGGCGAGTCGCTCGACGACACTTCGATCATGAACGTGCCCGACGCGATCGACGTTGACGTTCACACGGCCTCGCCCTGGGGCCTGGGACTGGAGATCCTTGACGAGGTCAAGGACTCGCTGCTCAAGGTGTTCCGCACCATCCAGGAAGCGCTCGACGGCTCGCAGCTGTTCGACCCGCTCCAGCTGCGCGAGGCGTTTGAGCAGCTGGGCTGGGTGGGCGACATTTTCGAGGGCTTCCGCGACGCGTATCCCGAGTACGACGGCGGCTGGCCTGATGCGGAGCCGCTGACGGAAGAGCTGAAGGTCTTCGAGGCGATGCTGACTGACGGCCGCTATGCCGACGCTAACGAGTGGCACGAGCGCAGCTGGAAAAACGAAGCGCTGCCGCCGTTCCTCGACGAGATCAAATCGCTTCGCGAGTGGTTTGAAGAACAGGAGCGCCGTGAAGACGGCAATGACGAAAATCTGGAGGAGGGCGACGAATGAGTCTGAGAAAAGGTCTGGCGATCTTTCTGTTCCTGACTCTCGGCGTGAGCACGTTCATCATCAGCCGCAGCGTCGATAAGAACGCTCTGGAAGCGTTCATGAACATGGATAAGATCAGCATCGTATACGCGCTGCTGTTCGTGTTCGCCGCGTGGAGCTGCGACGCTTCGCGCTTCTGCCTCACCGCGCGCGCGATGGGCTATAAGATCCGCTTTGTGCGCGGCCTCGTGCTGACGTGGCTGCACTACTTCGGCTGCGCCCTCACGCCCATGCAGGTCGGCGGCGGCCCGTTCCAGGTGTACGTGCTGTACAAGTCAGGCGTGCCCGTCGGTTCCGGAATCGCCATCACCCTCATCCGCACGCTGTTTTCAACGTTCCTGCTCAGCCTCGCCGCGCCGGCTGCCTTCATGCTCGTGCCGCAGCTGAGAGAGGGCGGCGTGCTGGTCAAGGGCGTGTTCTATTACGTCGGCTTCCTGTCGCTGGTCATGTGGGTGATCTTCATCCTCAGCATCGTCAAGGCCAAAGTGATCAAAAAGTTCTGCGGCGCCGTTCTGCTGTGGCTCAAAAAGTTCAAGTGCTTCAGCAAGCTCAACGTGCACCGCATCTATCACGTCATCTGTTCCGAAGTCGACAGCTATTCCGAGAACGTCAAGCGCATGGTCGGCCCCGGGCTGCCGTACTTTATCGGCGCCTTCCTGCTCTCCATCGGGCATCTGTTCGCGCTCTTCTCCGTGCTGCCCGTGCTGATGCGCTCGCTGGGCCTGGCTGTTGATTATCTGCATGCCGTTCTGGCGCAGGCCATGTTCATGTTCATCCTCTACTTCATCCCCACCCCCGGAGCCAGCGGCGTCGCCGAGGGCGGCGGAGCGGCCATCTTCAGCCTGCTCATGCCGGCCAACATCGCCGGCATCATGGCTGTTGTCTGCCGCTTTTTCACCGAGTATCTGGCCATCTTCATGGGATGCATCGTCGCCATCCGCATGATCGGCTGGGGCACTGCCGAACGGATCATCAGCGGCCAGCAGGACGAAGTGATCGAAGGAGAAAAAAACAATGGATAAAAACACCCTTTCCGCGCTACGCGCGAAGGCCTTCAAATACCGCGGCGGCGTCTGGACTGCGCTGTTCGTCGTCATCCTGGCGCTGGCACATCCCGTTCCCGGCCCCATCCCGGCCGGCATCGTTCTCGTCGTGCTCGGGCAGCTGCTGCGCTTCTGGGGCGCCGGCTGCATCAAGCGCTACCGCGGCGAGCAGGTCAAGGCCGAAGAGCTGGCCACATGGGGCCCCTATGCCCTCGTGCGCAATCCTCTGTACGTCGGCAACGGCCTGATCGGCCTGGGCTGGGGCTGGATCGCCGGGCCATGGGCCACCGCCGTTTTCTGCGTCACCTTCTGGGTGCTCTACGACCTCCTTATCGTCCCGCACGAAGAGGAGTTCCTGCGCGGCAAGTTCGGCGCTGAGTACGAAAACTACTGCGCCCGCGTCGGCCGCTTCTTCCCCAAAAGCCTCTCGCGCGAAACGCTGGCACATGTGCGAGCGGGCTCATATGACGCCTCGATCCTGCTGAAAAGCGAGATCCATTCCCTCTGGGTCCACATCGTCGGTTCCATCGCCATCATTTCGCGTCTGTGGTGGTAAAAACGCAAAAGCGCGCCGGATATTTCCGGCGCGCTTTTGCGTTTTCCATGTTGAACGAATTATATGCAAAAAATCCGCGTCATGAAAAAAATTCACGATGCGGATTCTCATTATTATCCCTTTGTGTTTCTTCGTGTCTTTGTGTCTTCGTGGTGGCTTTGAATTGACCGCTTTGGCCGTTTACTTTGCCAGCAGGCCGATCTTTTTCTTGACTTTGTCGAGAGTGCGCTCGGCAACGTGAGATGCGGTCTCGGCGCCTTTTCGGTAGATGGCTTCGATGGCCGCCTTGTCGGCGGTCAGCTCGGCAAAACGTTCGCGCACGGGGCGCAGCTCTTCGGCCACGCACTCGCCGACGGCTTTTTTGAAATCGCCGTAGCCCTTGCCGGCGAAGTCGCGCTCGATCTGCTCATACGTATTTCCGGTGATGACGGAATAGATGGACATCAGGTTGTTGATGCCGTCCTTGCCCTCGCGGTAGCAGACGGAGGTCTCGCTGTCGGTGACAGCGCGCTTGAACTTGTTGACGATCACGTTCGGCTCGTCGAGGATGGAGATGAAGGCGTTGACGTTGGTGTCGGATTTCGACATCTTCTTGGTGGGCTCCTGGAGCGACATGATCTTGGCGCCGGCCTTGACGATGTAGGCATCGGGCACGCGGAAGACGCTGCCGTAGATGCTGTTCATTCTTACGGCGACGTCGCGGGTGAACTCGAGGTGCTGGCGCTGATCCTCGCCGACGGGCACGTAATCGGGCTGATAGAGCAGGATGTCGGCGGCCATCAGAGCGGGGTAGGTGAAGAGGCCGGCGTTGACGTTATCGGCGTGCTTGGCCGATTTGTCCTTGAACTGAGTCATGCGCGAGAGGTCGCCGAACATGGAGTAGCAGGCGAGGATCCAGCCGAGTTCGGCGTGCGCGTGGACGTGGCTCTGGATGAAGACGAGGCTTTTGGCCGGATCGATGCCGCAGGCAAGCAGCAGCGCGAAGGCGTCGATCGACTGTTTGCGCAGCTTGGCCGGCTCCTGGCGGACGGTGAGGGAGTGAAGGTCGGCGATGAAATACGCACACTGAAAGTCTTCCTGCGTCTGCCGCCAGTTGCGCACGGCGCCGAGGTAGTTGCCGAGCGTGAACGTGCCCGTGGGCTGGATGCCCGAGAGCATGATCTTCTTGCGTTCAGGTTTTGCTTCCTGGACCGGGTTCTGTTTGACTTCTTCCATGATGATCGTCCTCCTAAGGTCAATTTTTTCAAATAAAGGAGACGCTGATTAAATCACATTATGCAGTATTTGACCAGCGCGCAGGAAACCTGAGAAAATGCGTCAGATCCGAAGAAACCTGTCCGCAAGGGGCTCTGGAGACGTACCTTCGTACGTTGGAAGAGCCCCTCAGACAGCGTTTCGAAGGAGATGACGTATTTTATCAGCGTTTCCTAAAGAAACGTCCCTGACAGGCAGGCATATGCCGATCTGTCAGGGACGAATTTTGCAGAAAAATCCGCGGTGCCACCCTATATTCGCGGCCCCTTGGGGCCGCGCGCTTGTGCGGCGCTTCACGCGCGCCATTCGTCGCGGGATACTTGAGATGCGCTCGGTTCCCCCGCGCCCTCGGCGGTCCAGACGGCAGCCGCGCTTTCTGCCCGGTTCTCAGCATCCCGGACTCTCTGTGAGGGCGTGCGGCAGCGTCATATCCGCTTCAGCGGTTTCGTCTGTTACGCGCGAATTGTAAAGCTCGAACGCGCTCTTGTCAAGAAAAGCTAAGCGATGATCTTCGCGCCGGGATAGGCTTTCAGTCCTTCGCCGATGATGGCGATGGCGCGCTCCAGATCGGCACAGTTGAGCACGTAAGCCAGCCGGGCTTCGTCCGTGCCGAGTCCGGGCGTGAGATAGAAACCGTCGCCCGGGGCGAACATCACGGTTTCACCGTGAGAATCGAACTGTTCGAGCATCCAGATGGCGAACTTTTCGGCGCTGTCGACGGGCATCTTGATCATCGTGTAGAACGCGCCCTGCGGCGACGAGAACGTGACGCCGGGCAGCTTTGACAGCGCTTTTTCAAGCGTGTCGCGGCGGCGTCGGTACTCGTCGTTGACGTCGGCCAGATACTGGCGCGGCGTGGAGTAGAGGGCGGCTGCGCCGATCTGCTCGAGCTCCGGGCAGCAGAGCCGCGCCTGACAGTACTTCATGATCTGCTCATTGAAGTCGGCGTTGTGCGACAGAAGCGCACCGATGCGCGCGCCGCAGGCGCTGTAGCGCTTGGAGAGCGAATCGACGACGATCAGATTGTCCTCAAGGCCGGGCATGACGCCGAAGCTGCGGAACGGGAAGCCGTAGACGAACTCGCGGTACACTTCGTCGACGATCAGCGCCAGATCGTGGCGTTTGACGACGCGGGCGACCAGTTCCATCTCATCGCTTGTGAGCACGCGGCCGGTGGGGTTGCCGGGGTTGGTGATGAGGATCGCTTTCGTCCGCGGCGTGATGCAGGCTTCGACAGCCGCCTCGCCGGGAAGCTCGTAGCCTTTTTCGGCCTTCGTCGTCACGGCCTTCATGTTCACGCCGAGCACATTGGCAAACGAGAGGTAGTTGGCGTAGAACGGCTCGAAGACGAGGATCTCGTCGCCGGGATCGCACACGCCCATCATCGCGATCAGCAGCGCTTCCGAGCCGCCTGCGGTGATCGTGATCTCGTTGATGTCAAAATCCATGCCCCAGTCGTGATAATACTTCTGTATGGCGTTCAGCAGGCGGGCGTCGCCGCGCGAATCTCCGTAGGCGATCACGCTGTCGTCAAAGGCGCGGATCGCTTCGAGGAAGGCCGGCGGAGTCTGGATGTCGGGCTGGCCGATGTTCAGATGATAGACTTTCTTGCCCGCGGCTTTTGCGGCGGCCGCGTAGGGGCTGAGCTTGCGGATGGGGGACGCGAAAACGTTGCTGATGCGTTCGGATACGTTCATGACGGATCATCTCCTGTTCACGGCGGCGGGGCCGCACAAATCAATAAGTCGGTATTATAGCGCATTTTTCACGCTCTTGCTCATAAAAGATGAAAGAAATATCGTTTTTTATGAAAATTTGCCTTGAGAATTTGGGAACAAATTCCCTCATTGCCAAATAGAGCGCAAGCGGGTACAATTATCAGGCTGTGTTTTAGTATCTGCTCTTAAAACCAATTCTTAAATATTAGAGAACCGGAAGGAGAATCATTTTATGGATAGAGGAATGACCGTCCGCGGCATCTCGTGGTGCGTGCCTGAGCGTTTTGAGACGAATGAGGATCTGGTGCGCGAGTTCGGCACCTGGACGCCTGAGAAGATCCTGCACAAGACGGGGATCAAGCAGCGTCATATCGCCGACGCGGACAAGCCGGCATCGTACTATCATGCCCTGGCTGGAAACAAGTTTTTTGAAGAGCATCCTGACATTGCCCGCGACAGCATCGATATGCTCGTCGTCTGCACGGAGACCCGCGACTACATTGCGCCGGCCACGGCCTGCGTTGTGCATGAGCAGCTGGGGCTGCGCAAAACGTGCGGCGCCGTCGATTACGAGCTGGGCTGCTCGGGCTACATTTACGGGCTGGGGATCGCCAAGGGCTTCATTGCCGGCGGCATTGCACGCCGCGTGCTGCTGATCACGGGCGACGTGGTGGCCAAGTACGCGAACAAGCAGGACAAAGCGATCCGCACGATCTTCGGCGACGGCTTCACGGCGACTCTGCTGGAAGCCAGCGCGCAGGACCGCGTGACGGGGTTCGATTTCGGCACCGACGGCTCGGGCTTCCGTGACATCATCATCGAAGCCGGCGGCGAAGCCATGCCCCGCTCGGCAGAAACGGCCCAGGCATACACCAACCGTTTCGGCAACACGCACAGCAAGGAGAACATCTACATGGACGGGCGCAAGGTGCTCGAGTTCTCCGTGGGCGAGGTGCCCGGCTCGGTCGACCGCACGCTGGCGCTTGCCGGCCTGAAGAAGGAAGATATCGACCTCGTCGTCTTCCATCAGGCGTCGCAGCTGCTGCTTGAGCGCGTGCGCGACACGCTCGGCGTGCCTGAGGAGAAGTTCGTCATCGATATGGCAGAAACGGGCAACACGGTTTCGTCCACGGTGCCGATCGCGCTGGCGCGCGCCGTCGCTTCGGGGCGTCTGAAGCCGGGCATGAAGGTGCTCGTCTCAGGTTTCGGCGTCGGCCTCTCGTGGGGCACGGCCGTGATCGAATGGGCATATTGAGGAAACGCTGATAAAATACGCCATCTCCTGCGAAACGCTGTCCGAGGGGCTTCTCCAACGTACCTGAGTACGCCTCCGAAGCCCCTTCCGGACAGGTTTCTTCGGACCTGACGCATTTTCTCAGGTTTCCTTGCGCTAGTTGAAATACAACAGAATGGGATTAAATCAACGCTTCCTTGATAATTAGTAATTAGTATTTAAGATCGCTCAGCGGATTCCTCGCGTTGCGGGACCTGGCGAAAAGGCTCAAAAATGGAGGAAAACGATTTCCTCCATTTTTTATTTGCTAAAAATTTTCGCGCCGATATTTACGTTTTATAATCTTCCTCGTCTTGACGGTCCCGCTGTTTTCAGCTATTCTTATTCGCGACGCGTTTATTGAAATGTGCTGTAATAGTTTATGTTTATCGGTCTCATCGGGAGGTGAACAGCATGAACTTCACTGGTATGGCGGGCGCGACGGCGCTTTCTGCGATCGCTTTCGGGGTCGTCTTCCTCGTGCTGATCGGCCTGACGTTTGTCATCTATGCGATGCGCATCGTCAGCAAGGGACGCAGTTAGTTTTTCGGGGTTCAAGCGGCGTGCGCCGCTCAATCAAATTTTACGTGGGAGGAACTGTTTATGAACGTTGTTAGTGAAGCGTTTGCCCGTATCGTCGGCGAGTCCGGCTTTGCGGGGCTGACCCAGGGCCATGTCATCATGCTCCTGGTGGCGTTTGTTCTGCTTTATCTTGCCATCGGCCGCGGCTTTGAGCCTCTGCTGCTGGTCCCCATCGCGATCGGCTGCATGCTGGCCAACCTGCCTCTGTCGGGCATCACCTCCGGTCCCGTGATCGACGCCCTCGGCAAGGAGACCCAGGCCGGCGGCTTCCTGTACTACATGTCGTTCGGTACCGTCAAGGAGATTTATCCTGTTATCATCTTCATGGGCATCGGCGCCATGACCGACTTTGCCCCTCTGCTGGCCAACCCCATCACCTTCCTTCTGGGCGCTGCCGCTCAGCTGGGCGTGTTCGTCGCGCTGTTCGGCGCCATGATGCTGGGCTTCTCGGTCCAGGAAGCTGCTTCGATCGCCATCATCGGCGGCGCTGACGGCCCCACCAGCATCTACCTGTGCTCCAAGCTGGCTCCTCAGATCCTCGGCGCTGTCGCCGTGGCTTCGTACAGCTACATGTCGCTCGTTCCTCTCATCCAGCCTCCCATCATCAAGCTCTGCACCAGCAAGAAGGACCGCGCTATCCGCATGGACAAGCTGCGTCCCGTCACCAAGCTTGAGAAGATCCTGTTCCCCATCGTCGTCACCGTCGTCACCGGTCTGATCCTGCCCATGTCGGTGCCCCTGATCGGCGTCCTGATGTTCGGCAACCTGCTGCGTGAGTGCGGCTGCACCGATCGTCTCAGCGACACGGCTCAGAACGCGATCATGAACACGACGACGATCTTCCTGTCGCTCACCGTCGGCGCGACGATGGAAGCTGACAAGTTCCTCACCATCGGCACGATCAAGATCATCGTCCTCGGCCTGGTGGCCTTTATGGCTTCGACGGCCGGCGGCTGCTTCTTCGGCCAGCTGCTCAAGGTCCTCAGCGGCGGCAAGATCAACCCGATGATCGGCGCTGCCGGCGTGTCGGCCGTTCCTATGGCTGCCCGCGTCGTCCAGGTCGTCTCTCAGAAGGAGAACCCCGGCAACTTCCTGCTGATGCACGCCATGGGCCCCAACGTGGCCGGCGTTATCGGCACGGCGGTCGCTGCCGCGACGATGCTGACGCTTCTGTCGCACTAAATAACCGCACAAAAAACTCCCTCGTCCTGCTTGGACGGGGGAGTTTTTTTATGCGGGCGGTTATTTTGGCGGGGCCATCGTGAAGCCGATCTTTTTGCCGTCGCGGGCGAAGGCTGTGCCGCTGGTGTGGTCGGTCCACAGCACGGGGCCGAAGGCGTGGATGGTGCCCAGCGAGGTGCGCTCGGGCAGGGCGAAAAATTCGATCTCGCCGCGCCTGTTTTTGATCAGCGCCAGCACGCGCC
>JAGAYQ010000096.1 GCA_017940445.1 Pyramidobacter sp.
CTTTGTCCTGTTGTCCATGGGAATCAGTCTCCTTTTTGAAAAATAACGCCGGCTCTCCCTTCCGGCATGGTGCTTTGCAAACTGTTTTTATTATACCCCGAAAAATGTTCCGATTTCAACAGTCAAAGCGGCGATAAAAAAACGCCCGCCGCTTGCGGAATTGAGAGGAAAATTCTATTATAAAGAGGTCGCGGCTGACTTTTCAGGCTGTCTGCGGCTCAGGCATGTTCGCGTCCGGCGCCGAAGGACGCTATTTTTTGAAGAAACGAGGCTGGTATCATGAACAAACTTCACGAAACGCGCTTTGCCGCTTTGCAGAAGGCGATGGCTGAGCAGAAAGTGGACTGCGTGGCGATCTGCAACTCGCCCAATCTGTTCTACATGACGGGATACGCGCCGCACAAGGACGAGCGCTTCCAGGTCGTCTTCGTGCCGCAGCAGGGCAAGCCGATCATGGCGGTGCCGAAGATCTATGACATGGCGTCGCGCGCCTGCGAAGTGGAGGACAAGCGTTTCTGGACCGACGGCATCGACATGCTGGCCTATGTGAAGGGCATCCTGGCTGAGCTGGGCTGCGTGGGCGGACGCCTCGCCATCGACGACACGTTCGAGTTCCGCACGTTCAACCTGATCCGCCTGGCGACGCCGGCTTCGGAGTTCGTGCCCGGCAGCAACCTGTTCACGCTGCTGCGGATGCGCAAGAGCCCCGAGGAGATCGAGATGATGAAGGTGTCGGGGCAGCTCAGCGACTGGGCCACGCAGATGGTGATCGACCAGATCATGACGGGCAAGAGCGAGGCTGAGCTGAAAACGTGGATCGAGTACGAGCTGGCGCAGAAGGGGATGCGCTGGGGCTTCTCCAACCTGATCGCTTTCGGCGAGAACACGGGCAGCGCGCACCACGTTTCCGGCCCTAGAACGGCCAAGCAGGGAGATGCCATCTATCTGGACCTGGGCGGCTCGATCGATCACTACTGGTCGGACATCACCCGTTCGCTGCATGTCGGCAAGCCCGACGCCGAGTACGTGGAGGTGTACAACCGCGTGCGCGAGGCGCAGCACCTGGCGTTCGAGGCGATCAAGCCGGGCGTGCGCGCCTGCGACGTGCACATGCTGGCGTGGAACTACCTTGAAAAGTACGACCTGGCCAAGTGGTTCCCGCACTGTCTCGGCCACGGCGTGGGCATGGACGGGCACGAGCTGCCCAATCTGGCGAAGGACAGCCAGATCATCCTCGAGCCGGGCATGACCTTCTCGTGCGAGCCGGGCGTGTACAACGGCCGCTGGGGCGTGCGCATCGAAGACACCGTCTGCGTCACCGAGACGGGCGCCATCTCGTTCAACCACTTCACCAAGGATCTCATCATCCTGTAAAGTCGAACGTCAAATTCAAAGCCAGCACGAAGGCCCGAAGGATTTTAATGAGTCGTTTGGGTTTGGCAAAATGACGTGTTTCGCCCGGAACGCTTTCCGGGCAGGCGATCACGCTTTTCACAAATCGTTTTCTTTGTGTCTTTGTGTTGTCTTTGAATTGAATATGAATTTCAAGGAGGAAAATTCATGTACACCGAAGTTGCCAATCAAAGCTGGATGTACGCCGTCGCCGGATTCATCCTGCTCTGCGTGCTGGCGCAGACGCTTGTTGTCATGCGCAAGGCGTGGGTGCGCGCCCGCGAGCTGGGCGTCACGCCGGCGCAGTGCCGCAAGGGCATCGCCGTGGGATTCGGCGTGTCGTTCATGCCCACCGTGTCGGTTCTGGTCGTGCTGCTCACGCTGATCCCGCTGCTGGGCGGCCCGCTGGCCTGGTACCGCCTCTCGGTCATCGGCTCGGCCACGTTCGAGACGACGTGCAGCAAATGGGCCGTCACCGCCATGGGCGAGGAGCTGGTGCTGAACGGCTACTCGATCAACGCCTGGATCGCCGCCGCCTGGGTGACGACGATCGCCGGCATTTCCAACATCGTCTGGATGGCGTTTGCCTGCAAGCCCTGCGACCTGGCCTTCAACAAGATGACCGGCAAGGTCGACCTGAAATGGGTCGGCATCCTCGGCACCAGCGCGATCATGGGCATCATGGGCTACCTGTCGATCACCGAGACGCGCAAGCCGAACAACCGCACGATCTTCCTGGTCAGCTTCGCGGCGTCGTTTGCCATCTCGCTACTGATCAAATACGTGCCCGCGCTGAAAAAGCTGAAGGACTGGAACCTGTCCATCAGCCTCGTCATCGGCATGGTCGCCGCCTGCGTCATCTTCTAAGGAAACGCTGAGAAAATGCGTCATCTCCTGCGAAACGCTGCCCGAGGGGCTCCTCAAACGTACCGGAGTATGCCTCCGGAGCCCCTTCCGGGCAGGTTTCTTCGGATCTGACGCATTTTCTCAGGTTTCCTGAGCACAATTCAAATTCGGTATTACACGAATTAATCAGAGCTACTCTAAGGAGTGTTGATCACTATGAACGAACAAAATTCCAGCTGGTATCAGGTTTGGGTGCATCGCTTCGGCATCTGGAGCGGACTTGCCATCTCGGCCGTGATGATGGCTCTGCCCGTTGCGGCGAGCGTCGTCTACGGCGTGTGGCCTGACTGGGCCAAGATCATGCCGGCCATCATCAGCTCCATCGTCTGGCTGGCGCCGTACTGGGTGAGCCAGACGCTCGGCTTCATGCAGACGATGGGCCCCGGCGCCCTGTACAGCACCTACGTCACCGGCAACGCCACCAACCTCAAGCTGCCCGCCATCATGGCCACGCAGAACATGTGCGATGTCGAGCCCTGCTCCGAAGCCGCGCACTGCGTCGGCGTGCTTGCCGCCGGCGGCTCGGCCATCTGCGTGATGCTCGTGCTGGCCGTCGGCGTGTGCTTCTCCGGCTTCGTCAAGCCGCTGGTCGAGAATCCCGCGTTCAAGCCCGCGTTCCAGTACGCTGTGCCGGCGCTGTTTGGCAGCCTTGTCGCCACCAACATCTGCAGCCTGAAGAAGATCGGCTACTGGGTGACGCCGTTTCTGGTGACGTACTTCTTCGCCTACCACACCAAGGTCGCCAGCTCCTGGTACATGCTCATCACGATCGCTTCGTCGATCATCGTGGGGCGCATCGTCTATCTTGTGCAGAAGAAAAAGCAGCCGGCGGAAGGCAAGTAGGTGGCGCTGATGAAAGAACGCATCCGAAACCGCTTCAGGACGCTCGCGTCGTTTGCCGGTCCCAGCGGCAGCGAATTCGACGTGATCCGTTACTGCCGCGACGAGCTGAAGAAGTGGGCCGATTCCGTCGAGGTGCTGCCCAACGGCAGCATCGGCGCCCTGTTCAAAGGCTCGCGCCCCGGCCCGACGATGATGATCGACTCCCATGCCGACGAGATCGGCGTGCTCATCCGCTACATCACGCCCTCAGGCTTTCTGCTGTTTGAGCCGCTGGGCGGCATTTCGGCAAAGACCCTGATGGCCAGGCGCATGATCGTGCGCGGCACGCACGGCTGCGTCCCCGGCGTCGTCGGCATGACGCCGGGACACATCCAGACCGCGGCCGAAGCCGCTTCGCTGCCCGATCTGGGCAAGTGCTACATCGACGTGGGCGCGCGGTCGGCCGCCGAAGTGGCCGAGATGGGCATCGAGATCGGCAGCGTCGCCGTGTTCGACAGCCCGGTCGTCGAGATGCACAACCGTGATCTGCTCACCGGCCGCTGCATCGACGACCGTATCGGCTGCGCGGTGCTTCTGGAGATGGCGAAGACATTGCCCAATCTTGACTTTTGCGGAACGGTGATCGTCAGCATTTCCACGATGGAAGAGATCGCCCTCGTCGGC
>JAGAYQ010000010.1 GCA_017940445.1 Pyramidobacter sp.
GCCCAGAACACCAGCAGCGCGGTGACGGGATCCGTCTGCCGAAGCAGCCGCGTGAAGCCGAAAAACAGCGTCAGGATCACGCTGAGGTTGAACGCCGTCCCGCTCCTGATACGCAGCGCCAGCACCCATGAGGCCAGCAGCAGAAGTCCCGGCAGCACGTCCCATCTCAGCAGCGTGCCGGAGGCGTCACGATACCAGAAGAGCAGGTCGGTGCCGCCCATGAAGACGAACGCAAGAAATTGAAACAGCAGCGTCTGCGCACGGTCGCGCAGCAGCAGCGCACCGGGCAGGATGCCGGCCGCCCACCATCCGAACGCCGTCGACCAGTGGCCGCCCTGATGGTACATCTGAGCCGTCAGGAAGATGCCGCCGCCGAAGACGAACGATGCCAGCAGATGCAGGGCTTTCGACGTGCGCGGCAGAGAACGAGCACACAGAGCAGCTCCCGCCATGCAGAGAACGTAAACGCCGATGATGATCGCCGCGCGCAGCTCGCGCGGGATGTCCCACCAGTTCGCAGCGATCGCACACAGCGCACCAAGCCCGACGAACAGCGCGCCGCCGCACAGCAGCGTCTGAGAAAAACTGCGCGTCTTCACTTCGTACAGCGTGAAAATCGCGTCTGCCTGCTCGGCCGACACGAGCGACTGTTCCTGCCACAACGCCAGCTCTTCCCGCAAAAATTCATATGTGCGCTTTGAGATCGTTCGCGCCATTTCATCCCATCCTTTCTCTGCCGCTTATACTGTTTTATAGCACCGAAGGCACGTAGAAAAACGCATAAGGCGCCGACTGCCGCGCGATGAGTGTTTTAATCGCGCATGAGTATTAGAGGCAGCTTGTGCTGTGTCGATTGTACCACGGCGGCGGCCGCTGCGCATAACTTTTGCCCTCGGTCGAAACGAACGTACCGTAAGAAAAGAACGGGCTCCTTCGCCACATGTTGAAGGAGCCAGTTTTATTATCGCGTGAACTTTTCGCGGCAGCACGGAACGCAGGCCGCCCGATCACCGCGATTTGCTCTTGAAGGCGCGGACGAAAGCATGCCGGCCGTCCAACGCCGACGCAACCTTGAATGGTTAATTTAATAGGCCAATTATTTTAGTGCAATGCATCGATTCGTCAAGATAAAATTTTTGCAGTGTCCAATCTGTCTGAATGATCGAAGGAAGTCGCTCGCCCCCGCCCGAAGAGCGTCAGCCACGGCAGCATAGGGATTTTTAGCGATCGCCTGTCGGGGGACGAGAATTTTGTTTCTCATGACGGTGCTGCCCACTGCAATTATTTTTGAGATTGGCGCTTGACATCCAAGTTAGACGTGATAAACTTTATTGTGCGAGGTTAGTTGTATTTAATTCCTGTGTGCCGGCCGCCGCCATCGTGTGACAGTGCAGCCGGCGCTGACAGTCACGTATTTTTGAGGGAGACGACGACATGAAGCAAGGTTTATGGAAGAAGCTGCGCCTGCCGCTGGTGCTGCTGGTGCTGTTTGCGCTCGTACTG
This sequence comes from Pyramidobacter sp., assembly GCA_017940445.1. GTDB lineage: Bacteria > Synergistota > Synergistia > Synergistales > Dethiosulfovibrionaceae > Pyramidobacter. The sequence goes on from JAGAYQ010000010.1 coordinate 1,504, forward strand.
AGCGCGGGTGACGCTTTTGCGGCAAAGAAAAAGAAGCGCTACGCCGACTGGAAGGCCGTTGCTGCCGACATGGCGCTGGAGTTTTCTTCGGCGCGCAAAAATATTGAAGCTGACAGGTATAAAGACGCCTACAAAAACGTCAACGACGCGTATTTCGGCTATTACGAGATCCAGGGCTTCGAAAAGAACGTCATGGTGGCCATATCGCGCAAGCGCGTGACGCAGATCGAAAACCAGTTTTCGGCCATCAAGCACGTGCTGCTTGGCAACAACGATTCGCTCAGCAAGCCCGAGCTGATCGAAAAGGTCGAGGATCTCAAGGTCAAAGTGTATAAAGACGCGATGGTCCTGGACGGCGACATCGAAGCGAGCGAGCCCGACAGCCGCGGCGAACTGGTGTACGGCGCCGCCGGCAAGCCCGCTCCGTGGGGCGAGGTGAAGGCCGCCGCGGCTCCGGCTGTTGCCGAGAAGCCGGCAGCGCCGGAAACGCCCGCTCCTGCCGCACCCAAAAAGGCGCCTGTCGACCGCAACTGGCTGACGTTCCTGACAGCATTCGGCCTGCTCGTTCGCGAAGGGCTTGAAGCGATCCTCGTCATCGTGGCGATCGTCGCCTATCTGATCAAGACGGGCAACAAGGATATGCTCAAAAGCGTGTACCTTGGCTGTTTCGCAGCCGTCGTGGCCAGCGCACTGCTGGCCTGGGCTCTTGAGGCCTTGATGGGCGAAGCTTCTGGCGTGGCGCGTGAGCTGCTGGAAGGTTGGACGATGTTCCTGGCTGTGGCTGTGCTTTTCTACGTGAGCAACTGGATGCTCTCGAAGGCCGACACGATCCGCTGGGAGAATTACATCCAGGGCATGGTGCAGCAGACGATCGACACCAAGAGCCAGCGCACGCTGATCTTCGCGGCGTTCATCGCTGTCATGCGCGAGGGCGCAGAGCTGATCCTCTTCTACAAGGCGGCCTTCACCGGCGGCATGAACAGCGTACCGCACATCATCTACGGCATCCTTGCCGGTACGGCGGTGCTGGTGGCTGTGTGGGTGGCCTTCCGCTACTTCAGCGTCAAGCTGCCGCTCAAGCCGTTCTTCCTGTTTACGAGCATCCTGCTGTTTTTGATGTGCATCTCCTTCATGGGCAAGGGCGTCGTCGAGCTGACCGAAGCCGACGTGATCACCGGCCGCACGGTGATCCCTGCCATGAAGGGATTCTCGATCGAGATCCTCAGCATCTACGACCGAGCCGAAACCCTGATCCCGCAGATCATGCTGGTGGTCGCTTCGGTGTGGTGCACGCTGCCGCATCTTTTCAGCAAGAAGAACAAGGAAAGCAAGTAGTTTTTTCATTTGGGAGATACCGCATAGGGCGGTTCTTTGGATACATAACTTTCACAAGGAGGAACCTTTAATGAAAAAGTCCTTAGTTGCGCTGCTGGCTGGCCTTGCCGTGATGGCGATGGCCGCGTCCGTGATGGCTGCTCCCGCCGCGGAGAAGCCTGGTGAGTCCGGTTTCGCCGAGATCCCGATCGGCGAGGAGAAGCAGGTTGGTCCTTACAACGTCGCCGCTGTTTACTTCCAGCCCGTCGATATGTACCCCGCTGGCAAGAATCCTTCCAAGGAAGAGTCTGACATGCACCTTGAGGCCGACATCCACATGCAGGAGAAGTACGCTGTGGCTTACGGCTTCGGCGCCGGCGAAGACATCTGGCCCGCGTATCTGACCGTCAAGTACGAGATCCTTGAGCCCAAGAGCAAGAAGATCGTCATGTACGGCTCGTTCATGCCCATGAACGCCGATGACGGCCCTCACTATGGCGCCAACATCAAGAAGGGCCTCAAGGTCGGCAAGTACATCCTGCGCCTCACTATCGAGCCGCCCACGGATTACCTCCTTCACACCGATCCCGAGACCGGCGTTCCTGCCAAGGAAGGCGCGAAGGATTTCTTCAAGACCTGGACCTGCGAGTTCAACTGGAAGTACACGGGCGAGCAGCTTCAGAACAAGTAAGCTGACGCAGCTGCAACACGTGTGACAGGATGCGGAGGACTGCCGGCGGATTTTGTCTGCCGACGGTTCTCCGCTTTAGCTGTTTTGTAAATAGGGGGTCAGTACCATTTTAAAGTATCTTGTAGCGGTCACGAACGTCCTCGCGACGCTCTCGTTTTTGACCGGTTTGATCCTCAGTTACGCGGGGCGGGACCGCGACCGCATCGGCGGACGCATTGCCTGGGGCGGCATCGTTGCTGGGATCATTGCCGGCTTTGCCGTGTTCTTTGTGCGCCTGTCCGATCCCAAGGGCATGAATTTGCCCCTGACGCGCTTCAACCGTCTTGTGGTCGTCGCGATCGCCGCCATCGCTGCCGTATGTGTCGTCTGGGCGCTGCTGTCGCTGCTGGCGCCGAGGGCGCGCGGGTTATGGAAGTATCTGGGCGTGACGCTGCTCACGGTCCTGACGGCCGTCTCGCTGATGTACCTGTCGCCGATGGTCATCCAGTACACGCAGGAGTTCGTGTATTTCGGCGAAAGCGGCTTCAGCACGAATTCGCTGTTGCGCGCGATCGGTTTTTCCTTAGGACTTTTTCTCTGTCTGCTGCTGGCGCTCAGTTCGTATAAAACGCATCGCGCGCTGGGAGCCCACGGCAATGTCTTTTTCCTGTTCGCTTCATTGCTGTTTTTCCTCGTTGAATACGGCTTCAAGGCCGTGGCTTCGCTCCAAAGATTGAAGATGCTCCCGTTGAGCGATCTCGTCTTTGACATCATGGTCTGGGGCGATGAATATGGAAATTATTTCCTCTTTGCTCAGCTCGCTTTGGCGGCCGTGATGCTTTTATGGGTGATCGCGACGCACGGGCGTCCCGTGGGAGAGTTTGCCAACCGCGCCCTGCTTCGCAAGGAAAAAGCCCGTCTGCGCGACTGCCGCCGCTGGTCGTGGAGCTTGTTCACCTGGTCTCTTGCGGCGTTGCTCGTCGTGACCGTGGTCCATTACTACGACACCAAGCCGCCAGCGGAAGTACAGCCTGAGCCTTATGTGCTGAAAGACGGGATCATCGAGATCGATCTGGCCACACTGGCCGATGGCCATCTGCATAAATACTCGTACGTCACCCCAAACGGCTACGACGTGCGCTTCCTGGCCGTCAAAAAGCCCGTCGGCACCGCGTACGGCGTTGGTTTGGACGCCTGCGAGATCTGCGGCGTGGCCGGCTATTTCGAGCGCGGCGACGAGGTGGTTTGCCGTCGCTGCGACGTCGTCATGAACAAGAACACGATCGGCTTCAAGGGCGGCTGCAACCCGATCGTCTTTCCCTACGACGTGAAAGACGGCCGCATCTTCATCGACGTGAAAGAGCTTATCGTTCACGAGCGGCGCTTTAAATAGGAGGCGGATACGCGAATGTTCTGGAGAATGATCACACGGACATTGGTCCGCCAAAAGAGCAAAATGCTGATGATCGCCTTCACCGTCGTGCTCGGCGTCTCGCTTTCGACGGCTATGATGAACGTCATGCTTGGCGTCGGCGACAAGGTGAACCGAGAGCTGAAGGTGTACGGCTCCAACATCACCGTGCGCCACAAGGAAGCAGCGCTGATGAACGACCTGTACGGGCTCAGCACGGGGCTAGGCGTGACCGACAAGTTTTTGTTTGAAGAAGACGTGCTGAAGATCAAAAGCATCTTCTGGGGCTTCAACATCATCGACTTCGCGCCATTGCTTGACGGGCGTGCCACAGTGAACGGCGAAGAGATCCCCGTCATTGGCACGTGGATGGAAAAGCACGCCGCGCTCAGCACGGGCGAAGAAGTCAACACGGGCCTGAAAGCGCTGCGGAATTGGTGGCACGGCACGCTCAAGGGCGAATGGCTGGGCGCGGCCGACGACGGCTTCGTCATGATCGGCGCTCCTCTGGCCGAGCGGCTGGGCCTGAAAGTGGGCGACAGCGTGACGCTGACGCATGAAATCGCGCAAAAAACGGTCGTCGTCAAGGGCATTTATGACGACGGCGGCGCGGCCGACGGACAGATCATCGGCACGCTGAAAATGGTGCAGGAGCTCATGGGGCTGCCGGGCAAAGTGTCGAAGATCGAAGTCTCAGCGCTGACGACGCCCGACAACGATCTGGCGCGTAAAGCCGCGCAGGACCCGCGCAGCCTGTCTCCCGACGAGTACGAGACGTGGTACTGCACAGCCTACGTTTCCGCCATCTGCCACCAGATCCAGGAAGTCGTACGCGACGGCGTGGCCCGTCCTGTCCGCCAGGTGGCAGAGTCGGAAGGGACCATCCTCAGCAAGACGACGCTGCTGATGATCCTCATCACGATTCTCAGCTCCATCGGCTCGGCGCTGGCCATTTCCAACC
>JAGAYQ010000097.1 GCA_017940445.1 Pyramidobacter sp.
CGACGGCGGGAGCAGGCTGAGCCGGTGCGGGCGCGTCGGCGGCAAGAGCGAAGCCTGCAAGCGCGGTCAGGGCAAGGAGCGCGAGTACGATTTTTTTCACAGCGGTACCTCCTGTGTGTTGAAAATGATGGTTCTTTGTTTCGGCGCTATTATCCGCGCGAAGGGCCGTTCTGTCATTGGAGAAAACTCCAATTTATAACGACTTTTTGCGCTTCATGATCTCGTCGAGCAGACGGTGCGCGGCTTCCTCCTTGCTCATCAGCGGCAGCTCGATGCAGTCGTCGGGCGTGATCAGCGTCAGCACGTTGGTGTCGACGCCGAAGCCGGCGCCGGCCACTTTGAGATTGTTGGCGGCGATCATCTGCACGTTCTTCTTCACCAGCTTGGCGCGCGAGTTCTCGAGCATGTTCTCCGTCTCCATCGAAAATCCGCAGATGAACTGAAAGGTGCGGTGCTCGCCCAGATATTTGAGGATGTCCTGCGTGCGCTCAAGCGGCAGGGCGAGGTCGCCGTCCTTCTTCTTGATCTTGTTGTCCGACACCGTGGCAGGACGGTAATCGGCAACGGCCGCCGCCTTGACGACGATCGTGCTCTGCGCAAAGCGCGACGTGACCGCCTCGAACATATCGGCGGCGCTGGTGATGCCGACCGTCTCGACAAAGCGCGGACGCTTCAGCCCCACAGGACCGGAGACCAGCGTCACCTGCGCCCCCCGGTCGGCCGCGGCGCGGGCGATGGCGTAGCCCATGCGGCCGGAAGAGTGATTGGTGATGTAGCGCACGGGATCGAGCGCTTCGCGCGTAGGGCCGGCCGTGACGATCACGCGCTCGCCTTCCATGTCGCGCCTGCCGCAGAGGAAATGCTCGATCACCTCGAAGATGTCGTCCGGCTCGGGCATCTTGCCCCGGCCCGAGTCACCGCAGGCCAGCCGCCCTTCGGCCGGCTCCATCACATACCAGCCGCGGGCGCGCAGAACATCGAGATTGGCCTGCGTGGCTTCGTTTTCGTACATGCGGGTGTTCATCGCCGGCACCACGACGCGCGGACACGTGCAGGCCAGCACCGTGCTCGTGAGCATGTCATCGGCCAGACCGCAAGCCAGTTTGGCGATCACGTTGGCCGTCGCCGGCGCGATCACCAGCAGATCAGCCTCCTGCGCCAGGGCGATGTGATGCACGCGCGACGGATCGGCGCGGTCGAACACATCGTCGTGCACACGGCGGTGCGTCAGCGCCTCGAACGTGGCCGCGCCGATAAAGTTCTGAGCCTCTTTCGTCATGATCACGTTTACCGCCGCGCCCGCCTTCACGAGCAGCGACGCGAGCGATGCCGCCTTGTAGGCGGCGATGCCGCCGGTGACGCCGAGAAGCACGTTTTTGTCTTTGATCATTCAGAGCACCTCCGCGCACGGCCTTCACCGTGCAGTAAGTTTAAGGAGACACTGATTGAATGAGCCCGATGTTCCGCCAGGGGATTTCGTCGTCTGGCAAGGAGAAGCGAAGAGGCATAGCGGTGCTATGGTGATGAGCTTCGACGCAGCCAGGCGGCGAAAGGCCCGGCGGGGCGCGGGCGAATTAATCAGCGTCTCCTTAGCTCAGTATAGCACATCTGTCGTCGTCCTATCGGGTGAATTTGCGGCGCGGCGCGCGCGGTGTGGTACAATATAAACAAGAATCTTTTAAATGCGAAGAGGCGAAACGAACATGATCCCTCGCCAAGAGCTGATCGAAAAACTGCTGCGGATGACATTGAAAGATGACACGCTTTTTACGGCCGTCTGCACCCATTTCCCCGACACGGCCCAGTTTGTGCTGCGCATCATCATGGACAAGCCCGACCTGACCGTGACCGAAGTGAGCGTGCAGAACGACGAGCGCAGCCTGCTGAACCGCTCAGTCAGACTCGACGTGCTGGCCGTTGATTCGCAGGCAAAAATGTACAACATCGAGATCCAGCAGTCAAACGAAGGCGCGGCGCCGGAGCGAGCCCGCTTTCATTCCGCCGTGCTCGATTCCGCCCGGCTGGAAAAGTCGCAGAAGTTCACCGACCTGCCGGAAACATACGTGATCTTCATCACCCGCGACGACGTGCTGCGCACAGGCCTGAAGCTGGTCCATGTCGAGCGCACCATCACCGAGCTGAACCGGCCCTTCGGCGACCGCGAACATATCATCTACGCCTGCATGAAATACGCAGATCAGACGCCGCTGGGCTGGCTGCTGAACGACTTCGTCTGCCCTCAGGCCGGCCAGATGCACTACCCCGAACTGGCCGAGAAAGTGAGATACTTCAAAGAAAACGAAAAAGGAGTGGGGACCATGTGCGAGATTATAGAAGAATTGAATAAAAAAGCTGCTGATTTAGCCATGAAAGAACGCGACCGCGAACATGTCCAGCGGATGCTGAAAATGGGGTTCGATAAGAAGTCGATCATGATGGCGCTCGGCCTCACCGAAGAAGAATTTGACGAGCTTTCCACCCCGCTGGCGGGATAGAAACAAGCACAAAACAGATGATTGGAGACAGGGATAACGATGCTTCTTCTTTTTGACGTAGGCAACACCCATGTGACCGTCGGCGGCTACGACGGCGACCGGCTGCTTTTCACCGGACGCGTCGCCAGTGACCGCCGCAAGACCGAGGACGAATTCGCCATGATCATCGAAAGCGTCCTCCACATGCACGGCTACACCACCGCCGACGTGGAAGACGGCGCCATCAGCTCCGTCGTGCCCGTCATCACCCAGGCCCTCGACCGCGCCTTTCAGCTGCTCTGGCACAAGCGCATGATGGCCGTCACCACCGCGCTTGATCTGGGACTGAACATCCTCACCGATGCGCCCGAGCTGCTCGGCAAAGACCTGATCGTCGACGCCGTGGCCGCCAAAGCCAAATACCCGTGCCCCATCCTCATCTTCGACCTTGGCACCGCCACCACCTGCTCCGTCATCGACGCCCAGGGCAGCTACCGCGGCGGCATGATCGCCCCCGGCTTGGGCATCAGCATCGACGCCCTCGGCTCGCGCACCGCGCAGCTGCCCTACATCAGCCTCGACGCTCCCGCCCAGCTGGTCGGCACCAACACCAAAAACTGCATGAGAAGCGGCGTCATGTACGGCCACGCCGGCATGATCGACGGCTTCATCGACCGCATCGAAGAAGAACTGGGACAAAAATGCACCAGCGTCATCACCGGCGGCCTCGCCGCCAAGATCGCCCCCCTCTGCCGCCGCAGCGTCATCCTCGATGAAAACCTGCTGTTCGACGGCCTGCGCGTGCTGTACGCGCGGAACAAGGACAAGGCGCGGTAAATTCAAAGCCGACACGAAGACACAAAGGCACAAAGGAAGACAGAAAATAAATCGGGAAGCGCCGATTGATGAGCGCTTCCCGATTCTGTTTAGCTGTGTGGTTACAGTCGCAGACTTTTTGCCGGCAGCACGTGATAGATCTTAAGCGATACCTGCGATTCTTTGATGAAAAACACGTCGTTCTCATCCGGCTCGCCCGTCAGCGGGCAGATCAGTCCCGCCTCGCGCTTAAGCCGCCAGATGGGGTCTTCTGCCGAAGCGACGATCCGCCGCGCATCACTCAGGCTGACGTACGCCAGTTCCAGGAAACCGTTTTCATTAAGCCGGTGCAGATATTCGTACCATTCGCTGCCGTATCCTTTTTCCGCATCGGCGCGCGACAGGTCAGCGGGTGTCGTTGCCGTTGACGACGAAAGACTGTCGCACAGGCTGTCGATAAAACTGTCCAGATCGCCAGGATAGTC
>JAGAYQ010000011.1 GCA_017940445.1 Pyramidobacter sp.
CGCTTCGCTTCGCGCGTCAACGAGCAGATGTTCCGCCGCGGCGTGATGATCCTCATCATCGTCTCCGGTCTGTCGCTGCTGATCTGATATTTTTGCAAAAAAGGAGAATCCACCTGTGAGATTCAGAAGACTGAGCGCCTTTCTCCTCTCGATGCTTCTCGCCGCTTCGGCCGCGCACGCGGCCGATCTCGGTCAGGAACTGTTCAAATTTTTCCTGAAAAAAATGGACCCCGAAAAGGCAGAGTTCCATCTTCAGTCCGCTCCCACGGAGAAGGGCGAGATCCCCTGGGCCTATCTGGAATGCACCAACGCCAACGTGCGCGGCATGAACATCCGCTCGCTGAAGATGGACTGCTTCGACGCCGTCATCACGCCGCCCAATGAGTGGAAAAAACACGAGCACCCGCGCGTGAAGGAGATGCTGGCCTGCCATGCCGAGGGCATCTTCACCGAGGCCGACGTGAACGCCTTTCTTCACGACCGCCTCTTCGGCCACGACAAGGAGTGGGAGCGCATCAGCGTGAAGATGCACGCCGACCGCATCTACGCCGTCGGCTATTACAACGCCAACCTCAAGATCATGCGCCTCAAAGTCAAGCTGGAGCTGTCGTGCCGCATCGCCGGCCGCGGCACCGCCCTGTGGCTGGAGGACGTGGAGCTGAAGGTGAACAACAAAAGGATGTCGAAGGGCATGATGGAAAAAGCGCTCAACCGCATCCAGCCTTTTCTTGACATGAGCAAGTACAATCTGCCGCTGTACCTGACGAAGATCGAGCTGGGCGACGGCATCTGCCGCGTCGCCTCGCGCATCCCGCCGCGCCCGATCGACGGGGGCATCCTCTATAAGCGCGTCAAAAAGCCGGTCTCGGGCGACGCGGCACCGGTGAAGAAATAACAACGCTTTCGTTCCACATGGAACATCATTTTTGAACGACAAAGGAGGCACACAATGACATTCAACGACTGGAACAATCCCAACGGGCCGTTCAGGGGCTTTCCGTTCGGCGGCTTCCCCTTCGGGGGCGGCGGCGCCAGCGATCCCGATCCGGATCCGAACGAGGCGCAGCCGACGCTGCGCGACTTCAAGCTGCCGTTTCGCAAAAAGACGCTCATCCTGCTGGCGCTGCTGCTGATCGTGATGATCGGCCTGCCGATGATCGCCGGCTTTCTGGCTGATTATTACTGGTACGAGTCCGAGAAGATCGCCTCGGTGTTCTGGACACGGCTGCTGCCTCAGTGGGCGCTGCTGATCGTCTTCTCAGCCGTCGCCTTTTTGATCGTGCATCCCAACCTGAAGATCGCCCTGAAGGTCGCGCGCGGTCTGCCGGGCGCCCGCAATGGCGTGCTCGGCGCCATCCTCGACCACCGTCTCAGCAGATGGATCCCGCTGGCGCTGGGCCTGTTCATGGCGATCTCCGCCGGAACGGATTCAATGGATCAGTGGCAGATGGTGCTTCAGTATCTGCACGGCGGCGCTTTCGGCGTCAAAGACGCGATCTTCGGCAACGACGTGGGATTCTACATGTTCTCCATGCCGTTCTGGAACTTTTTGCAGGGCTGGCTCTCGGGGCTGCTGTTCAACGTCATCTTCATCTGCGGCGCGCTCTACGCCTTCCTGATCTTTGCCGAGTCCAGGGAAGGTCGCTTCGACCTGCCGCGCCCGCCGCTGGCTCACATGCTCGTGCTCGCGGCCGTGCTGACGGTCGTGTGGGGCTTCTCCTACGTGCTCCAGCGCTATCTGCTGCTGTACAATCCCAACGGCGTCGTCTTCGGCCCCGGCTACACCGACATCCACGCCACACTGCTGGCGCTCAACGTGCTGGCCGTGCTGGCCTTTGCCGCCGCGGGGCTGCTGCTGTTCGCCATCCGCTCCAACCGCAGCTGGAAGTTCATCCTCATCGTCGTCGGCTCGTTCGTCGCCGCCAACGTGCTGCTGCGCGGCATCTATCCCGAGCTGGTGCAGCGCTACATCGTCGTGCCCAACGAGTTTGAGAAGGAAAAGCCCTACATCAGCAACAACATCCAGGCCACGCTCCACGCCTACGGCATGGACAGGATCGAAACGAGCGAGCTGACGCCCGACTCCGGCGTCACCATCGAAGACGTGAAGGCCGATCCCGAAACGCTCGACAACATGCGCCTGTGGGACTACCGCGCGCTGCTGAGGAGCTACAAGCAGCTCCAGGAGATCCGCAGCTATTACGACTTCCACGCCATCGACATCGACCGCTACACCATCGGCGGCAAGATGCGCCAGGTCATGCTCGCCCCGCGCGAGCTGGATCTGAGCGGGATGCAGAACCGCACCTGGGTCAACACGCACCTTGAGTTCACCCACGGCTACGGCATCGTCATGAACGGCGCGCGCGAGATCGGCCAGAACGGCCAGCCCAACCTCTGGATCAAGGACCTGCCGGCTGTGAGCAGCATCGACCTGCCGATCAGCCGCCCGCAGATCTACTTCGGCGAGAACCCGATGAGCTACGCCTTCGTCAAGACCAGCGCCAAGGAGTTCGACTATCCCATGGGCGAGTCGAACGCGCGCAGCACCTACGAAGGCGACGGCGGCGTGCCTATCGGCTCGCTGTGGAGAAGGCTGGTCTACACGCTCGCCTTCGGCGACAGCAAGATCCTCTTCTCCGACGTCTTCACGAGCGAAAGCCGCGTCATCTACGAGCGCAACATCCGCGCCCGCCTCAACCGCGCCGCGCCGTTTTTGACCTATGACTCCGACCCGTACATCGCCGTCATCGGCGGCCGCATCGTCTGGATCGTCGACGCCTACACCACCTCCAGCCTCTACCCCTATTCCGAGCCCGTCGGCCAGCGCTACCGCCGCGGACGGCTCGAAGGCGGCGTCAACTACATCCGCAACAGCGTCAAGTGCACCGTCGACGCCTATGACGGACACATGAAGTTCTACGTCGTCGACGAGACCGATCCCATCGTGCGCTGCTGGCGCGGCATCTTCCCCGCCCTGTTCAGCGACGCCAGCGAGATGAGCGCCGAGCTGAAGGCCCATCTGCGCTACGCCAAAGACCTCTTCGCCGTGCAGGCCGACATCTACCGCACCTACCACATGGCCGATCCCAACACCTTCTACAACAAGGAAGACGTGTGGAACACGCTCAAGGGCGAGGAGAGCGAAGGCACCCTGTCGTCGTACTACGTCATCAACAAGCTGATCGGCGAAACGCAGCCGGAGTTCCTGATGATGACGCCCTACACGCCCGTGGGCCGCGACAACATGATCGCCTGGATGGCCGGCCGCTGCGACGGCGCGAATTACGGCAAGCTCGTGCTCTACCGCTTCCCCAAGCAGACCCTCATCTACGGCCCCAACCAGATCAGCGCGCTCATCAACCAGACGCCCGAGATCAGCGCCCAGCTCTCGCTGTGGTCGCAGCGCGGCAGCGACGTGATCATGGGACACCTGCTCGTCGTCCCCGTCAACAACTCGCTGCTCTACGTGCGCCCACTCTACCTCAAAGCCAGCCAGAGCGACCTGCCCGAGCTCAAGCGCGTCATCCTCTCCAGCGCCGGACACGTCGTCTGGGACGAGACGTTTGAAGGCGCGCTCGAAAAGCTGCTGCACTGGAAGCCCGAAGATCAGCAGACCGGCGCCTCTCAGACACCCGGTCTGATCCCCGCAGCGCCTCCCGCTCAGGCCGCCTCCGACAGCGCCATCCAGGCCCTCGCCCGCGACGCCAAGAGTGCCTGGGACCGCTCGCAAAGCGCCCTGCACACCGGCAACTGGACCGCCTACGGCGAAGCCATGGCCGACCTCGAAAAGGCCCTGAACGGCATGTTCGCCCCGGCGCAATA
>JAGAYQ010000098.1 GCA_017940445.1 Pyramidobacter sp.
GAATGGCACGCCAAAAGCGGCCTGCCCATCCGGCGTTTTTTCAACACCAGCGGGATGCTCTACCGCTCGCTGAACGTCAAAGACCGCCTGCCCGGCATGAGCGACGACGAAGCGTATGCGCTGCTGACCACCGACGGGATGCTCGTCAAGCGTCCGCTGCTGATCACAGATGACACCGTCCTGCCCGGCTTTAAAGAGGCCGACTGGGCGAAGGCACTCAAAAAGTAGAAACGTCCAAAAGAACAGAGCCGCTTCACGCTGCCGAAAAAACGGCGCGCGGGACGGCTCTGTTTCTTTATACTATTTTACTCTGACGAACGAAGCTCCTTCAAACACGGCGACGGGATGCCCGCGCTCCAAGCGGGTGTGCTGGCGCCAGCGGTCGTTGACTTCCTGCGCCTCTGCGGCGGCGATTCTGGCACAGACAAGATCGCGCAGCAGGCGCACGGCTTCTCGCTTGTTGGCGAGCTGAGACCGCTCGCTCGTGCAGACAACGGAAACAGGCTCGTCAAAGCCCTCAAACCATGCGCTGTATGTGGCGCGCACGCCGGTCTCCACTTTGTTCACGTTCTGGCCGCCGTGTCCGCCGCTGCGGAAGGTGTCGAAGCGGATGAAGCGTTTGTCCCAAACCTGATACAGTCTTCGCCCCGTGTAAGCGCCTGCATTTGACGGAACTGCTCGCGTTACGCGGATAAACCAGTTTTTCCGCCTGTGTTCAGGGCGAAACGGACTGCGGCAAATCCACATCACCGAGCCGAGAAAACCGTCAAGTGGGCCATTATCGGCATCGCTCCAGGCGCGGACGACCACAGAGCGATACGTTCCACTGCGCGTGCCAGGAACACGGCTGACAGCACCGCAGCCAAAGCTCGCGGCCGCATAGTCGGCAAAGCGCGCTACCGCCAGCTCGCACTCCGCTGGGCCAAAGCCGGAGCTGATCAAATAATCGAACATCATTCGCCGTTTCCCGCCTTGAAGTTGTACACGGGCGTCAGCCGCCCGACGTGCCCTATGAACTGGCCTGGCTGAGCGGAGCTGCGCTAGACGATTATCTGCACGACATGGAAGCTGCGCAGAGCTTCGCCGCCCTCAACCGCTCGATCATTGCCGCCGAGATCCTGCGCGGCGCAAAGTTGGACGAAACTGATCGTATCGACACCGTGCACAACTATATCGATACGCACGCGCGCATCCTTCGCAAAGGGGCCGTCTCGGCGGGGGCTGGGGAGCGGCTGGTGATCCCCATGAACATGCGCGACGGCGCGCTGCTGTGCGCCGGACTCGGCAACGCCGACTGGAACTGCTCGGCTCCGCACGGGGCGGGACGTTTGAAAAGCCGCGCCGAAACGCTGAATACCGTCACGGTCTCGGCGTACAAAAAGGCGATGAAGGGCGTTTTTTCTACGTCGATCGGCCGCGACACACTCGACGAGTGCCCGATGGCCTATAAGCCGGCGGATGAAATCGAAGCAGCGATCGGCCCGACGGTGACGATCACCGGACGGCTGCGTCCCGTGTACAGCTTCAAGGCGGGAAACGGCGAATGATGGTTGATTATTTGATCAGCTCCGGCTTTGGCCCAGCCGAGTGCGAGCTAGCCGTAGCGCGCTTTGCCGACTATGCGGCCGCGAGCTTTGGCTGCGGTGCTGTCAGCCATGTTCCTGGCACGCGCAGTGGAACGTATCGCTCTGTGGTCGTCCGCGCCTGGAGCGATGCCGATAATGGACCACTCGACGGTTTTCTCGGCTCGGTGATGTGGATTTGCCGCAGTCCGTTTCGCCCTGAACACAGGCGGAAAAACTGGTTTATCCGCGTAACGCGAGCAGTTCCGTCAAATGCAGGCGCTTACACGGGCCGAAGACTGTATC
>JAGAYQ010000099.1 GCA_017940445.1 Pyramidobacter sp.
GTCGGCTTCGTAGGGCTCAGCCTTGCCGATCATGCCGCCCAGCTGCTGAGCGCCCATCTCGACGAGCGGGGCGATCTTCGCCAGGTCGACGCCGGTCGCGTTGATGAACAGGCCGGGGATCTCGCCCACCATCGGGGCGGTGAACTTGCCAGCAAAGCCGATCGTGATGTTGCCGCGCAGCTGCTTGACCAGGTCTTCCCAGGTAAATCCGGCCTGCGAGATCTGAGCGACGATCTGCTTCTCGGCCTCGGCAGCTTCTTCAGCGGGCATCAGGTCGGCCAGCTTGAAGTTCTCGGGCAGGAATGAAGCGGACAGGTTGAGGATCGCAGCCAGCGGGGCTTTGCCGAACAGCACGGGAGCGTTTTTCTGCGCGCCGCCGTTCAGCACCGCGCGGAGATCCTTGCCGAGCACGCCGTTGAGCTCGTCGACGATGTTCGACCACAGGGTCAGCTTGACGGAAGTCGCGGTGTCTTCGATGCCCAGTTCGACATCGAGGTCCTCAGGCACTTCGCTGCCGTTGGCCTTGACGAAATCCTTGGTCAGGTGCGCCTGAACCCAGAGATTGGCCGGCGTGCGGACGGTGACGCCCGCGTTGTTCTCAGGAGCGGCAGCCATCGCGGCAAGCACAGCGGGATCGCCGTTGGCAGCCAGGAGGTACTGTTTGCCGTCGCGCTCAAGCAGGGCCATGTTGATCTTGCCGACTTCCTCGCCGCCGTCTACGACGCACAGCGGAGTGAGCTTCATGCCTTCGGGCGCCGTCACGGTGAAGTCAGCGGCCTGCGCGTTGCCGGCAATGTTGATGTCCTCAAGCGTCACAGGCGCTTTCAGGTCAAACGCCATCACAAACTTTTCGATCTTATCCATGTCTTCTTTGGCTGTCGCGCGCACATCGACCGCGCCAACCTTGCCCAGCTGATCCGGCGTCACCGGCGCCAGCTTCAGAGCGCGGGACAGAAGTGAACCTTCCTGCGCGTTCAGGAACGCGTCAACATCGCGAATGCCGATCCCGATCCAGTTGCCGGAATCAGTCACGCCCACCGTCAGGTCGCCGGCACGGGGCGCGGCAAACGCGCTCGCGGCAAGCGCCAGAGCCAGAACAAACGCCATCAGACTTTTCTTCATCAAAAATCCCTTCCTTGCAAGAAATTTTGTGCTTCTTCTATTTTTCTGACGCAGCAGCTGCGCCTGAAAAACCTGCATAACGCTCCTCGTTCCACATGGAACGGGCGACTCTAAAATGGAAACACGCTTCCGTTATTTCACGTTCATCTGCATTTTACCATTGAAAGTAGCTTTTCACAATCTCGTTTTTCATCTTAATCATACCACATGCCGCTGTGATTTCATCACCCGCACGGGGGAACTTTGCTCAAAAAAAGAAGAGCTCTGCGGAGTCCGCAAAGCTCTTCCAAAAAGACTATTTCTTCGCCGAGATCTTCTGCAGCACGTACACAAAGGCGCCGATCGCCACGCCGGCGACGTCGGTCATCCAGCCGGGCTGGATCAGCAGCAGGGCGCCGGCAAGCAGGATCGCACGCTCGTACATGTGCAGGTTGCGCAGCCAGTAGCCGGCCGCCGCAAACGACAGCAGCACGGTGCCGCCGATCGCCGTGAGCGCGGGAACGGTGGTGTTGGCAAACGAAGCGTTGATCATCAGCAGTTCGGGGTTGTACGCAAAGAAGTACGGGATCAGGAAGCCGGCCACGGCCAGTCTCAGGGCGGTGAAGCCGGTCTTCATCGGCTCGGCTCCGGCGATGCCGGCTCCGGCATAGGCGGCCAGGGCCACGGGCGGGGTGAGGTCGGCGATGATGCCGTAGTAGAAGATGAACATGTGCGCAGCAAGCACGGGCACGCCGAACTTCTGAATGGCGGGCGCGGCCATGGAGGCAAGGACGATGTACTTGGCGGTGGTGGGCAGTCCCATGCCGAGGAGGATGGAGGTGACCATGGTCAGCACGAGGGTGAAGAACAGGTGTCCGCCGGCGAGGGAGACGATGCCGTTGGCAAGTTTCAAGCCGATGCCGGTAAGGGTGACGGAGCCGATGACGAGGCCGGCGCAGGCGCAGGCGGCGGCGACGCCGAGGGAGCTGCGGGCGCCTTCGTCAAAGGCGTCGACGATATCGCTCAGCTTCAGTCGGGTGTTCTTGCGCATCATGGCGACGGCGACGGTGATGAGGATGCTGTAGAAGGCGGCCTTGAGGGGCGTGTAGCCTTTGATGAACATGTAGATGATAACGAACAGGGGGATGAGAAGGTGTCCGCCCTCCATGAAGATCTTCTTCGTGTTGGGCAGCTGCTCTCTCGGCAGTCCTTTAAGTCCGAGCCGCTTGGCTTCCATGTGGATCATGATGAAGACGGCCATGTAGTACAGCAGGGCGGGAAGGACGGCGGCGATGGCGATGGTGATGTAGGGGACGCCGATGAAGTCGGACATGATGAAGGCTGCCGCGCCCATGATGGGGGGCATGAGCTGTCCGCCGGTGGACGAGGCTGCTTCGACGGCGCCGGCAAAGTGTCCTTCGTA